>NZ_JBDGKY010000014.1:0-125024 GCF_057656135.1 Lysobacter sp. Soil_N_23 | reverse complement strand
CGCCCCTTAGTCGGACATCCTGTCCGAATGCGGGGCGCGGGACATCCATGTCCCGCTGCGGAGCAATCCCCGGCCCGTCGGACGACGCTCCAGCAATTCGTTGCGCGGCCCTCACCCCAACCCCTCTCCCGCAAGCGGGAGAGGGGCTCCCACCGTCATTGGAAGACCGTCATCCCCGCGAAGGCGGGGACCCAGTGACGTTACGCCCATGAGCTCCCCGCTCCCTCACTCGGGAGACGAACCAAAACAATCCCCGGCCCTTTCCAGGGCCGGGGATTGATGTGGATGCTATATCCGATGCCGGGTCGGTATGCCGGCACGTGCACCTTGGTCAGGTCTGGAACGACTTGCCCGGTTCCGGCACGTGCGCTTCCTGTTCCATCCGATAGAACCGGTTGGCGACGAAGAAGCCGAACAGCGACCAACCCAGGAAGATGCAGATGCCACCCAGCACGATCGCCTCGGTGCCGGAGCTGTAGAGGGCATAGAAGCTGTAGATCGTGGCGATCAGCGCAATGACGTTGGTCAGCCGCGCCTTGGTCTTGGGAATGTTGGCCACGTTCTGGATGGTGACGATGGCTGCCATCGACATCACGTACGGCACAAGGTTGGTCACCACCGCCAGGTTCACGACCTTGCCGAAGGTCTCGCTCAGGTCCGGGCTCGCCGTCATCAGCGCCAGACCGGTCTGGACGGCAAGCAGGATCAGCATGCCGGTGATCGGCGTACCGATCTTGGTGACGCGGCTGAAAACCGACAGGAAGTAGCCCACATCCGCCGAGCTCTTGAACACCTGGGCAACGGTGAACTGCCAGCCCAGCAGCGAGCCGATGCAGGCGATGACCATCAACGCAGTCACGGTCTTGCCCACGCCCGGGCTGAACATGTACTCGTACGCGAGCCCGAACGGCGCGCTGGACTTGGCCAGCTCGGCGTTGGGGATCATGCCGGCGATCACATTGGTCGAAACGATGTAGATGACGGCGGCGCCGATCGTCGCGACGAGCACTGCGATCGGCACGTTCTTCTCGGGATTCTCGACGGCGTCGGCATTCGCGCAGGCCGATTCCAGCCCGAGGAACGCCCACAGAGTGACCGAGATCGAACTGCCAACTGCGGCCCAGAAGCTCATCTCATGCGGGTTCCACGCAGCGGCCCAGGTGCTCGGGCTGAACCAGAACCAGCCGATCAGCGAGATCAGCACCACCGGCAGGATCACGCCCCACACCGTTACCGAACCGATCTTGCCGGTGATGCTGGCGCCGCCGAAGTTGGCGAACGTGGTCAGCCACAGCAGCACGATGGTCCAGAAGCAGGTCTGCATCGGGCTCAGAGTTGCGCCGAACAGGACGGTGGCATAGCCCACTGCGGTGACGCCGATGGCGACGTTGCCGATCACCAGTGACAAACCGTAGGTGTAGTTCGCCATGTAGTTGCCGCCCTTGCCGAAGGCGTACTCGGCGTAGCCACCCATGCCGCCGGGCTTCTTGCTGAGCATGCCGCAACGGGCGAAGACGTAGGCAAGGGCAATCGAGCCGCCGGCGGTGAAGAGCCAGGAGAAGATCGTGATCGTGCCGATCTCGGCCAGCTTGCTTGGCAGCAGGATGATGCCCGAGCCCATCATGTTGACCAGCGTGATGACGGTCAGCTGGAACACATTCATTTTCTGATGGGACTCGCTCATGACAGGCTCCGTTGGGTGGATCGGAACTTCAGGCGTTGCAAGTCGTGCTGGAATCGGTCCGCGATGGGCGGAAGGGGTGCCTCGGAATTCGTGTCGCGAAGGACTCGTCGTGCGGACACAAACGACGGTGATGCGCGGCAGAACAAGATGCGCGCGAAACGGAAGCGATGGTTCGAACCCGGCAGTGCCTGGACGTGGCGGACAAGGCCAGTTGACGGCAGTGCTTCCCCCGGTTCATCTGGAGATCGCCGCGAGATTTTCACAGCGCTTGTAATCTCCGCGTGAAACCCGGACCGGCGCCACGCGGTGCTGACGAATGGTCGCCCTCACACTGGCGAAACGCTCACAACTGACTTGCTAGGGTGCGCGCATCTGCGGGCCGGATTGACCGCCCGTGGATGCCCCATTGCCAGACGACAAGGAAGAGGACTCCTCCATGAGCATTCCCCTCGAACGCTTCTTTCGAATCCTTGTGGTCGGCGAACACAGTGGCGTGGTCGCCCAGGTGATCGAGGACGAACTGCACTTCCCGGTGACCTCGATCGATCTGGAACAGATCCCGCAGGCGATCCGTGGCGGCGCCGACCTCGGCGCGATCGTCGTCGCCCGCGACGGTGCCCAGGCCGTGGTGGACGCCCGCGATGAGCGTGGCCTGCGCATGCCGATCTTCATGATCAGCGGTCGCGACGACGAAGCGCTGGCCGAGCCCTTCCTCAAATCGCTCGACGGCGTGCTGATCGCCGACCTGGAAACCCGTGACTTCTACGAGAAGCGTCTGCTCGCATCGATCGAGCGCTATGCGCTGAGCCTGCGCACGCCGTTCTTCGGCGAGTTGATGAAGTACGACTACGACGCCAACCGCACCTGGGCCTGCCCGGGGCACCAGGGCGGGCAGATGTTCATGCGCCATCCGGTCGGCCGGCTGTTCTACGAGCACATGGGCGAGAACGTGTTCCGCGACGACATCTGCAACGCGATGGTTGCCCTTGGCGACCTGCTGATCCACGAAGGGCCGGCACTGGCTGCGCAGCGTGGCGCGGCCAAGGTCTTCCAGTCCGATCGCACCTACTTCGTCCTCAATGGCACGTCATCCTCCAACAAGGTGGTCAACACCTCGTTGCTGCGCAGCAAGGACATCGTGCTGTTCGACCGCAACAACCACAAATCCAACCACCATGGCGCGCTGTTGATGGCCGGTGCGATTCCGATCTACCTGGAGACCGACCGCAACGGCTTTGGCATGGTCGGGCCGATCGACTGGTCGGCGTTCGACGAGACCTCGATCCGCGACAAGCTCAAGCACCATCCGCGCCTGGCCGGGACCGATGCCTGGAAGCGCGAGCGCCCGATCCGCGTGGCGATCATCGAGCAGTGCACGTATGACGGCACCGTCTACAACGCCCGCAAGGTGCTGGAGAAGATCGGCCACCTGTGCCAGTACATCCACTTCGACGAGGCCTGGGCCGGGTTCGGCGCGTTCCATCCGCTGATGGAGGACCACTTCAGCATGGGGCTCAAGCTCGATGGCGATTCACCCGGCGTGATCGCCACGCAGTCGACGCACAAGCAGCTCGCAGGTTTCTCGCAGGCCTCGCAGATCCACGTGCGCGACGAGCATATCCGCGACAAGCCATTCCGCGTCAACCACAAGCGCTTCAACGAGATGTTCATGCTGCAGGCATCGACATCGCCGTTCTACCCGCTGTTCTCCAGCCTCGACGTCAATGCGCAGATGCATGCCGACAAGGCCGGACGGGTGCTGTGGGACGACATGGTCAAGCTCGGCATCGAGGGGCGCAAGGCGGTGCGCAGGCGCTTCCCCGGCTTCATCAATCCGTTCGTGCCGGACAAGGTCGAGTACGAAGGTCGCAGCGTGCCGTGGGAGGACGTGCCGACCGAGGTGCTGGCGCGCGAGCAGGCCTACTGGCAACTGGCGCCCGGCGCATCCTGGCATGGCTTCCGCAACCTGGGCGAAGACGCGGCGATGGTCGACCCGACCAAGCTGATGCTGACCACGGCCGGAATCGATGCGGCCACCGGCAACTACGCCAAGAGCGGCATCCCGGCCACGATCCTCGCCAACTTCCTGCGCGAGAACAATGTCATCCCGGAGAAGAACGACCTCTACAGCATCCTGTTCCTGATGACCCCGGCGGTGGGCGAGGGCAAGATGGCGATGCTGCTGGCCGCGCTCGAACGCTTCCGCGACCACTACGAAGCCGACAGCCCGCTGGCCGAGGTCGTGCCCGGCCTATACCAGCGCAACGAAGCGCGCTATCGCGACTACTCGCTGCGCCGGGTCGCGCAGGAGATGCACGACTACTTCGTCGCCAAGGACATCAAGGAACTGCAGCGGCTCAGTTTCCGCTACGAGTCGTTCCCGGAACAGGCGATGTCCGCGCGCGAGGCAAACGAAGCGCTGGTCGGCGGCGAGGTGGACTTCGTGCCGATGAGCGAAGTGTCCGGACGGATCGCTGCAACTCTCGCGCTGATCTACCCGCCGGGCATCGGCATCATCATTCCGGGCGAGCGCTACGACGCCAAGGCCAAGCCGATGATCGACTACTTCCTGGCGTTCGAGGAGAACTGCAACCGCTTCCCGGGGTTCTCCTACGAGGTCCAGGGCGTCTACCAGGTCCAGGAAGAAGGCCGGATCCGCTTCTACACCTACGTCGTGCAGGAATGAGTACTGGCGCGGCGCACGTGGGTTTTATCCGGAATTTACGCCGCGTGGGATGAAGTCGCCGCGGCCCACCTTCACTGGCAGCCGCGTAGCGGCGCCAGGCATACAGAGGAATCGCCATGTCCATGACCAACCCTTGGGTGCTGTATGTCACCACCGACCTTCCCGATCAGGGCTCGGCCTATGCACTGGCGCTCACGCGGCTGGGCCAGGCAGTGCAGGACCAGGGCATCGAGGTGCTGCGCGCGCACAGTTGCGAGGACGGGCTGATCATTGCCCAGGGCTCGGCCTCCTACTCGTGCGTGGCGATCGACTGGGACCTGGGTGAAACCGCCCGCATGAGCGAGAAGGCGGTGCTGGAGATCATCCGCGCGGTGCGCGAGAAATCGCTGCGCATCCCGATCTTCCTGCTCAGCCGTGGTGTCACCACCCGCAACCTGCCGATGAGCGTGGTCCGCGAGGTCCGCGAGTACGTGAACCTGATCGGCGAGACGCCGGAATTCTTCGCCAAGCGCGTGCGCTTCGCCATCGACGATTATCACAACGGCATGCTGCCGCCGTACTTCAAGGCGTTGAAGAAGCTGACCGAGGAGGGCACCTATCAGTGGGATGCCCCGGGTCACATGGGTGGCGCGGCCTACCTCAAGCACCCGGCCGGCGCCGAGTTCCACCGCTTCTTCGGCGAGAACATCATGCGCGCCGACATCGGCATCTCCAATGTCGAGCTGGGCTCATGGCTGGACATCGAGGGGCCTCCCGCGGAATCGCAGCGGATGGCGGCGCGCGTGTTCGGCGCCGACTGGACCTTCTATGTGCTGGCCGGTTCGTCGGCCTCCAACCGCATCGTCGTGCAGGCGGCGGTCGGCAACGATGAGATGGTGGTGGTCGACCGCAACTGCCACAAGTCGCTCAACCACGCGATGACGCTGGCAGGGTCGCGGCCGGTGTACTTCCAGCCCAGCCGCAATGGCTACGGCATGATCGGGCTGATTCCGCCCAAGCGGTTCGCCAAGGCGCATATCGACAAGCTGGTTGCCGATTCGCCGCTGGCCGCGGGCGCCAGGTCGAGCGCGCCGGTGCACGCGGTGGTCACCAATCCCACCTACGACGGCATGCTCTACAACGTCGACAAGGTCGCCGAGATGCTGGCGGACAGCGTGCCGCGCGTGCACTTCGACGAGGCCTGGTACGCCTACGGGAAGTTCCATCCGCTGTTCAAGCACCGCTTCGCCATGGGCGTGCCGCGCGACATGAAGAACCGGCCAACAGTATTTTCGGTGCAGTCCACGCACAAGATGTTGCCGGCGTTCTCGATGGCGTCCTACATCCACGTCAGCAACAGCGAGCGCGGCAAGATGGAATGGGCTCCGATCAAGGAAGCCTTCATGATGCACGGCACCACCTCGCCGTTCTATCCGCTGATCGCCTCGCTGGATATTGCCAGCGCGATGATGGACGAACCGTCCGGCAGTGCGCTGCTGCGCGAGACGGTCAGTTATGCGGTCGAGTTCCGCAAGGCGGTGGCCTCGGTCAACAAGCGCTTCAAGGAAGAGGGCGAGTGGTTCTTCTCGTTGTTCCAGCCCGATCAGGTCACGGTCGGCAAGAAGAAGGTCGACCTGGCCGACGCGGCGACCGACGTGCTGTGCAATGACCCCGGATGCTGGACGCTGCGCTCCGGCGAAAGCTGGCACGGCATCCCCGATGAGGTCGTCGCCGGCGACTTCTGCATGCTCGATCCGACCAAGGTCACCATCCTGTGCCCAGGCACCGACGCCAAGGGCAAGATCGCCAAGCGCGGCGTTCCCGGCACGATCCTGTCGAAGTTCCTTGACGCGCGCCGCCAGGAGATCGCCCGCACCGGTGACTACACGGTGCTGGTGCTGTTCTCGGTGGGTACCACCCAGGGCAAGTGGGGCACGCTGCTGGAGACGCTCATGGCGTTCAAACGTCTCTACGACCGCAAGGCCCCGCTCGAGGAGGCCCTGCCGGAGCTGGTTCACGCCTACCCGCGGCGCTATGGCGGCATGACGTTGCCGCAACTATGTGACGAGATGCACCAGGTGATGACCGAGCTCGATCTGCAGGCCATGGCCAATGCAGCGGGTGAGGTGTTGTCGGAGCAGGTGCTCACGCCCTCGGCGGCCTATCAGCAGCTGATCCATGGCCAGACCGAGGAAGTCCGGATTGCCGACCTGCCAGGTCGCGTGGCGGCGTTGATGATCGTGCCCTATCCGCCTGGCATTCCGGTGCTGATGCCGGGCGAACGCGTCGAGGCCGGGGGCGGGACGATCGTGAAGTTCCTGATCGCCGTGGAAGCCTTCGGCAAGCGTTTCCCCGGCTTCGGGCGCGAAGTGCAGAACGTGCACGCCGACGGCAACGGCGACCTGTGGGCCAAGGTCACGCTCGAAGGCGTGGCAGGCAAGGCTGCCAAGGCGACCAGGCCGGCGAAGAAGGTGGCCCGGAAGCGCTGACCTTGTCATCCCGAGCGTAGCGAGGGATCTGTTTTCCACGGCGAAACAACAGGTCCCTCGCTGCGCTCGGGACGACAATCGATCAGTGTTGCGAGCAGGCCTCGCGCACGGCGTCCGGCAGCGGCGCGGCGCGGCCGTTGCCGCGATCGATCCACACCATCACCACATTGCCGTCGCAATACAGCACGCTGTCATCGGCGGCATCGACGATGCGGTGGCCGATGCTGACGCTGCTGTTGCCCAGCCGGTCGACGAACAGCTCGATGGCGACCTGCGCCGGCCATTCGATCGGGCGACGGTAATTGAGGTTGGCCGCGGCGACGACAGGGGCGACGTGCTCGTCCAGCCCTTGTCCCGGCACCGACAGCATCCAGTGCAGGCGGGCTTCCTCGAGGTAGCTCAGGTACTTGGAATTGTTGACGTGGTTGAACGCGTCCAGGTCGCGCCAGCGTACCGACATCGGCACGCGGATCAGGGCAACCGGTGCGGGCGCCGAGGGTGTCGCCGCTTCCGGTTCGGCGGCCGGCGCGGTTACCGGCTGGGACTTGTCGGTGCTGGTCTTGACGGACTTCTTTGCAGCCGGCTTGCGCTTGCGTGCGGTGCTTCGACCCGTCTTCGACGGGTCGCCATTTGCAGCGGGGGTGTCGCTCATGCGGCGGTTTTCTTCTTGTTCGTCTTCTTGCCGGTGGCTTCCGGTTTCGCGCCGAGCAGCGGGGCGAGGAAGCGGCCGGTGTGGGAGTGGGTCAGGCTGGCGATGTGCTCCGGCGTGCCGGTGGCGAGGATGGTGCCGCCACGGTGGCCGCCTTCCGGGCCCAGGTCGATGACCCAGTCGGCGGTCTTGATCACGTCGAGGTTGTGCTCGATCACGACCACGGTGTTGCCGTCGTCGCGCAGGCGGTGCAGCACGGCCAGCAGGTGTTCGATGTCGTGGAAGTGCAGGCCAGTGGTGGGCTCGTCGAGGATGTAGAGCGTGCGGCCGGTGTCGCGCCGCGACAGTTCCTTCGACAGCTTGACGCGCTGCGCCTCGCCGCCGGACAGCGTGGTCGCGCTCTGGCCGAGCTTGATGTAGCTCAGGCCGACGTCCATCAGCGTTTCGAGCTTGCGCGCGATCGCCGGGATCGCCTCGAACAGGCCCAGCGCATCCTCGACCGTCATCTCCAGCACGTCGTTGATGTTGTAGCCCTTGTAGAGGACTTCCAGCGTCTCGCGGTTGTAGCGCTTGCCGCCGCAGACGTCGCACGGGACGTACACGTCGGGCAGGAAGTGCATCTCGACCTTGATCAGGCCGTCGCCCTGGCAGGCTTCGCAGCGGCCGCCGCGCACGTTGAAGCTGAAGCGGCCCGGCGAGTAACCGCGCGAACGCGCCTCGGGCACCTGCGCGAACAGTTCGCGCAGCGGCGTGAACAGGCCGGTGTAAGTGGCCGGGTTACTACGAGGCGTGCGGCCGATCGGCGACTGATCGATGTCGACGACCTTGTCCCACAACTCGATGTTCTCGTACTCGCGGTGCGGCGCCGGCGTGTGCGAGGCGCCGTTGAGTTCGTTGGCGGCGATCGCGAACAGCGTGTCGTTGATCAGCGTCGACTTGCCCGAACCCGACACGCCGGTGACGGCGGTGAACAGCCCGCTCGGCACGGCCAGATCGACGTCCTTGAGGTTGTTGCCGGTGGCGCCGCGCAGGTGGAAGGTGGTCTTGGGGTCGGGCTTGTGGCGCTTGCTCGGGATCTCGATGCGCTTCTTGCCGCTGAGGTACTGGCCGGTCAGCGAGCGCGGTGCCTTGAGCAGGTCGGCGAGCTGGCCGTGGGCGATGACTTCGCCGCCGTGCACGCCGGCACCGGGGCCGATGTCGACGACGTAGTCGGCCAGGCGGATCGCGTCCTCGTCGTGTTCGACCACGATCACGGTGTTGCCCAGGTCGCGCAGGCGCGTGAGCGTACCGAGCAGGCGCTCGTTGTCGCGCTGGTGCAGGCCGATCGACGGCTCGTCGAGCACGTACATCACGCCGACCAGGCCGGCGCCGATCTGCGAGGCAAGACGGATGCGCTGGGCTTCACCGCCCGACAGCGAATCGGCCTTGCGCTCCAGGGTCAGGTAGTCGAGGCCGACATCGACCAGGAAGCGCAGGCGATCGCTGATCTCCTTGACGATCTTGGTGGCGATCTCGCCGCGCCAGCCGGGCAGGTTGAGGCCCTTGAAGAACGACAGCGCCTCGTCGACCGGCAGCACCACGATCTGCGGCAGCGGGCGATCGGCGACGAAGACGTTGCGCGCAGAACGATTCAGGCGGGCGCCGCCGCAATCGGTGCAGGCGCGTTCGCTGATGTACTTGGCCAGTTCCTCGCGCACCGCCGCCGACTCGGTCTCGCGGTAACGGCGCTCGAGGTTGGGGACGATGCCTTCGAAGCGATGCTTGCGCTGGCTGCGGCCGCCGCTCTCGGTGAGGTAGGTGAAGGTCACCAGCTCTTCGCCGCTGCCGAACAGCACGGCCTGCCGCACCTTCTCCGGCAGCGTCTGCCAGACTGCGTCGACGTCGAACTTGTAGTGCTTGGCCAGCGACTGGATCAGCTGGAAGTAGTAGGCATTGCGGCGGTCCCAGCCGCGCACGGCACCGGCCGAGAGCGACAGCTCCGGATGCACGACCACGCGCGAGGGATCGAAGAACTGCGCAACGCCCAGGCCGTCGCAGGTCGGGCAGGCGCCGATCGGCGAGTTGAACGAGAACAGGCGCGGTTCGAGTTCGGGCAGCGAGTAGTCGCAGACCGGGCAGCTGTACTTGGACGAGAACAGCAGCGGGGCGGCATCGGCGTTGTCGAGCGACATCACTTGGGCCATGCCGTCGCCGAGCTTGAGGGCGGTTTCGAACGATTCGGCCAGGCGCTGCTTGATGTCCTCGCGCGGCTTGAAGCGGTCGATCACGGCTTCGATGGTGTGCTTGACGCGCAGTGCCAGCGGCGGGACGGCGTCGATCTCGTAGAGTTCGCCGTCGACGCGCACGCGGACGTAGCCTTGTGCGCGCAGTTGTTCGAAGACCTGGGCGTGCTCGCCCTTGCGCTCGCGGATCACCGGCGCCAGCAGCATGTAGCGCTGCTCGCGGCCTTCTTCGGTATCGCCCAGGGCGATGACCTGGTCGACCATCTGGCTGACGGTCTGGGCTTCCAGCGGGTAGCCGTGGTCGGGGCAGCGCGGGGTGCCGACGCGGGCGTAGAGCAGGCGCAGGTAGTCGTAGATCTCGGTGATGGTGCCGACGGTCGATCGCGGGTTGTGCGAGGTCGATTTCTGTTCGATCGAGATCGCCGGCGAGAGGCCTTCGATGTGGTCGACATCGGGCTTTTCCATCACCGACAGGAACTGGCGTGCGTAGGCCGAGAGGGACTCGACGTAGCGGCGCTGGCCTTCGGCGTAGATGGTGTCGAAGGCGAGTGACGACTTGCCCGAGCCCGACAGGCCGGTAATCACGATCAGTTTGTCGCGCGGCAGGTCGAGATCGATGTTCTTGAGATTGTGCGTCCGCGCGCCGCGGATGCGGATGTAGTCCAGCGCCATCGGTTGCCTGTCTGGGAGGAGGTCGCCGCTGCGTAATGCGTCGGCGAACAGGGGAGCGTATCGACTGGCGAAGATGGGGGCAATTAGTAGTTTTGGAAGGCCCGCAGGGCGGGGCTGGTGGGGGTGTTCAGTCCTGGGCGGCCTGCCGGGCGCGCCAGTCGTGTCGCGAAGGCGGGGACCCAGTGACTTTGCTTCGCCGTCATGCCCTCACCCCAACCCCTCTCCCGCAAGCGGGAGAGGGGCTTTGTACCGTCATCCCCGCGAAGGCGGGGACCCAGTGTCGTTGCTTCGCCGTCATGCCCCAAGAAGGGGCTGTTTGTCGGTCCGTGATGGCAGCCTGGCCCCTCTCCCGCTTGCGGGAGAGGGGTTGGGGTGAGGGCGAAGCGCCGATGCCCTACAGAAGCCGGAAGCTGGCGCCGCTTTCGCTCGCTCCAGCGGGATGCCCCCGGGTCTCGATCGAGGCCGGGCTGACGCCATTGACGATCAACTGCACCTTGATCGCCTCGGCGCGCTGCTGCGACAGCGCCAGGTCCTCGCCGGCGCCGGCAGGGCCGGTGATCTCGATCCGGCGCTCACCGCCGCTGCCCTGGATCGCCTTGGCGGCCTGGCTCAGCACCGCCAGGCTGTCCGGGCTGACCTGGGCGCTGCCGTCGATGAACTGGATCGGTGTCTCGTTCAGAGCCTGAACGACCTCGCCTGCCGACGCGCCGGCCTTGAGCCCCGCCAGCGCCTTTGCGGCGTCGTCAGGGCCGGCGCCCGCCACGCCGCGGAACAGGCCGGTGAAGGCGTAGCCCGGGAAAAGCTGTTCGGCGCGGGCGAGCAGGGCGGCGCGGTCGGGCTCCGATGCGTAGCCACTGAGCTCGATGCGCTGCCCGTCGAAGCCGATCGCGGCACCGGGCATCGTGAATGCGGTCAGGAACTGCGGCAGATTCACCTGCCACGGCGCCGGCCTTGCGGCCGCGTCCACCGCGAGCGAGCCGGAGATGCCGGGTCCGTAGGCCTGGCGCAGCATCGCCTCGATCGCCTTGCGACTGGCCTCGCTGCCGATGGTTCCGTCATAGCGCACGGTGCCGTTGTTGTTGACCAGGTTCAGGCGCGCCTCGAACCGCGCGGCCGGCGGCGCGGCGGCAGTATCCGCTGCGGCCTGCGCCGATGGCGCCGGTGCGGCGTCACGGCTGCAGCCGGCGACGGCAATCACGGCGGCGAGCATCACCGCGGCGACAAGCGCCGCCCGCGATGGCGTGGCAAGGGTGGGTGATGCAGTCATGCGGACTGGCTTCATGGGCGCTCCGGGAGCATGGCTTCACGAAAGGGAGGGCCCGGCGAACCGGGCCCTCGTGGGTTTCCACTGCGCTTACTTGTGCGATGCGTATTCGATCTCGACCGGATCGGCGCACTCCTGCGTACCGTTGTTGCACAGCTTGTAGCTCATCGTGCCGCTGCCGATGATGCGGAACGTATCGGTGGCAGCGCTCTTGTTCTTCACGGTCTTGAGGATGGCGCCGTTGCGGTAGATGTCGATGTTCTTCTTGCCGTGGGTCCAGGTCAGGTCGACGCGCGTGCGGTGGTTGTCGAGCGCGGTGGCATCGGCCTCGACCGAACGCGGCCAGTTGGCGTCGGTGAAGCTGGGATACAGCGACACGCCGGTGGCCGCACTGAAGCCGCGGATGGTCACGTACCACTTGCCGCCCTGCGGTGCCGGGAAGAAGCAGTTCTCGTTGTTGCCGGCGCTGAACGGTCGGCAGTCATACGCCGTCAACGTTGGCTCGGCTCCGCGACGGACGTAGATGTCGGCATCGCCGGTGCCGCCGTACATGGCGAACAACAGGTTGGCCGCGCCGTTGGGGACCAGCAGCTCGTAGCGGATCGTGCCGTTGGCGGCGACGGTGATGCCGGTGACGGTGACGCCGTTGCTCAGCGGGGTGGCCGGCGGCGGCGGCGGCGGCGGCGGGACGTCCGGCGGCAGTGCTTCGGTACCGGCGGCGACGGCCACGGCGTAGCGGGCGTCGATGATGCCGGCGCCGCAATAGTTGTCGTAGCTGCAACCACCGGCGAATCCGCCGGATGCATAGGCGGTGTTCTCGAGGATCTTCTTGATCTGCGCCGGGGTCTTCGGCGTTGCCGCCGCGGCCTGCATCAGGGCGATCGTGCCGGACACGTGCGGTGCCGACATCGAGGTACCCGCGTACCAGGCATAGCCTTCGCCTTCCTGGCCCTGCAGGCCGAGGTTGAGCGTGGACAGGATGTTGTCCGCGGCCGGGTTGAAGCCTGAACCGCCTGGTGCGGCGACGTCGACGACCGTGCCGTAGTTGGAGAAGTCCGAGATCGTGCCGGTCGGGCCGACCGAGGCCACCGTGATCACGTCGTTGCAGCTTGCCGGTGAGTAGTTGGCCGCATCGTCGGACGAGTTGCCCGCCGATACCACCACCGTGGTGCCGCGACCGACCGCCGCGGTGTAGGCCGCCTGTTCGGCGACGGAGCAGGCGCCACCGCCACCGAGGCTGAGGTTGATCACTTCGGCCGGCGTGGCGTTGGCCGGAACACCGGCAACGGTGCCGCCCGAAGCCCACGTCACCGCATCGATGATGTCGGACTCGTAACCACCGCACTTGCCGAGCACGCGTACCGGCTGCACCTTCGCGCCGAACGCTACGCCGGCCACGCCGACGCCGTTGTTGGTCGCGGCCGCGACCGTGCCGGCGACATGCGTGCCGTGCCAGCTGCTGTCCTCGGGAATGCCGAAGATGTTGCACTCACCGTCGTGCCAGTCGCCCGGATCGTTCGGATCGGCGTCGCGACCGTCGCCATCGACGCTGACTTCCGGGTCGAAGATGAAGTCGTAGCCGGCAACGTACTGGCCGTTCAACTCCGAATGCGGCGTGCTGCCGGTGTCGAGCACTGCGACCACCACGCCCGAACCGGTGCTGATGTCCCATGCCGGCTCGACGTTGATGCCGCCCGGGCCGTTCTTGTAGTGCCACTGCTGCGCATACAGCGGATCGTTGGGCACCATCAGCGGCTTGCGCAGGCGATCGGGCTCGACGGCGAGCACGGCCGGATCCTTCATCAGCTCGACCATCAGCTGCTTGGTTGCGACGAGGTCGAGCTTGCGATCGGTGCGGATCAGCGAGCTGCCGGTCGCCAGCGTGCGCATCGGTGCGATGCCCAGGCCCAGCGTCTTGGCGGCCGAGGCCAGTTGCGTGCCACTTGCGGCAGCGCTCAACCTCTTGGCGTCGGATCTGTAGGTGATGATGAAGCGGTCGTACTGCACAGGCTGTTTCCTGGCCGCCTTTGCCGCTTGCTTGGAGACGGTGGAAACCTTGGACGTGCTGACGTTGGGCAGCTTCCCGCCCGAGTTGGCAGCAGGTGCGACGATGAACGCCGTGGCGATGGCCAGCGCGGTCCACTTCAGGGAGCGAGTCTTGCGAGTCATGACAACATCCTTTGTTGGCTGCTCAGGAGATCCCGGCGCCTCCCCCTGGCACCGGGGTTCGTGTCGGCTACAGCGGAGCAGTTCCGTGTCGCCCGACAGGGTGTGTGCCAAAGGCGCGGACGCTGCATTGCAGTCGTGTGCCGGCACGCGGGATGGTTGAACTGGGAAGACGGCGCAGGCGCGCAGACACGCCCACGGGCGCAGCGCGGATGTCGAAGAGAAGGGTTGTCGCGAATGCGGGCGTCGTCGCGACCAGGGTAGGCAATGCATCACCGTCGGCTACGGACGGACTGGATCCTTCCAGTGACATGCCAGGGCTCCCGTTTTGAATCGCGTCCATTTGAGCCGCGCTCAATCCCTCTGCCGCGTTGACACGCAGCCGCGTGGGATCATCGATCGTGATGCAGCCCCCTGTAGCCGCTCACAACGTGAACGTATTCCAAATCATTGGCGAAGTGCAAGCGTTGTGCGGCGAAAAGTGTGCACGCGCATGCACGAAATGCATTCGCGATCAGGCTCGTCAATGATGAATGCGCAACACGCATGACGCACACGTGTCGACGCTGCGTGAAAGTGTCGACTACTTCACAACGCTGAAATCAATGCGGCGATTGCGCGCGCGGCCTTCGTCGGTCGCGTTGTCGGCGACCGGTTGATCCTGTCCGTGGCCGATGCTGGTAAGGCTTGCCGCATCGACGCCTTGTTCGATCAGTCGCTGCTTCACCGCGTCGGCGCGATCCTGCGAGAGCTTGAGGTTGGATGCGGCATCGCCGCTGTTGTCGGTGTGGCCGCCGATCTCGATGTGCGTCCCCGCAGGCGATGCCTTGATCGCAGCGGCTGCCTTGGCGAGGATCGCGTCGCTCTGCACGGAGATGCGCGCGCTGTCACTGTCGAAGTGCACCACCATCAGGTTCAGCGCATGCACCAGGTCGTCGGCGGTGAAGTCGCGCGAGATCAGCAGGTCCAGCGCCTGCGTGGCCGCATCGCCATTGCCCGCGGTGGTTGGCGCATCGGTGACGCCGGTGCGTTCGCCGTGGCAACCGCGAGGCAGCAGCACCGCGGCGATGATCACCACACCGATCAGCAGCCACGGCAGCCAGTGATGGGCTTTCGATCGGGAGGGGGAGGGCGCGACCGCAGGTGGATCGGGTCGCAGCGGTGCTGCTGCCGCGACGCCGGCGGCGCCCACGGCGGACGCTGCCGCCCACTGCCCGAACTCGTCCAGTCCGATGCCGATGCCGCCAAACCAGTGCTCGAGCTTCTGCGACAGCGGACTGGCCGCGACCGGCAGGTCGCCATGCTCGCTCAGCTCATCGATCGCCTCGGGCAGCATCGCCGCCGCGGCGCTGCCGACGGTGGCCGCCGGCAAGTCCAGGCGGGTGCCGAAGCTGGCAAGGGTGTCGCTTCCCAGGACGCCTTCAAGCTGGGTGGGCGTGATCGGCTGGTTTGGCCCGGACCCGAGCCAGGAGTCCATCAACTCGCCCAGCCCCTGGTTCCTGAACGACTGGATGAAACCGGCGGGACCGCCGTGCTTGGGGTTGAAGACCTGTGCCACCAGCAGGCCCATCAAGCGCTTGGCCTGGTCCGGATCGAGGCCGAACCGGCGGGTCACCTGCTCTAGAATCTGGCTGAACATGGCGTTTCCTCCCGCTCAGGTGCCCCGGACGGAGGCTGCGGGCATCCAGCCCCGATCCCCGGGCAGTACAGCATGGGCGGCGTTAAGGGGGCGGCAGGCCGTCTGTGGCCCCCGTGGCCGCGGCAGTGGCCCAGGACTTGCCGTAACCCGCTGAAACCCCTAAAATTCCGCTTCTGTCCGCCCGGTTTTGGGTGCGGCAGCGACCAAAATAACTACAGAGGAATCTGGTCATGTACGCAGTAGTAGTCACCGGCGGTAAGCAATACCGCGTGATGCAGGGCGAAACCCTGCGCGTTGAACTGCTCGATGCCGAAGTCGGCAGCGAGATCAAGCTCGACAACGTCCTGATGCTGGGCGGCAGCGACGGCGTGAAGATCGGCGACGCCCTCAAGGGTGCCACCGTCTCCGCCAAGGTCGTCGGCCACGGCCGCGCCGACAAGGTGCGCATCGTGAAGTTCCGTCGCCGCAAGCATCACCGCAAGCAGATGGGTCACCGTCAGCATTACACCGAAATCGAAATCACCGGCATCGCCGGTTAATCAGGAGAAGCAGCCATGGCACACAAAAAGGGCGTAGGTTCCACCCGTAACGGCCGCGACTCCAACCCGAAGTACCTCGGCGTGAAGATGTACGGCGGCCAGGCCATCGAGGCCGGCAACATCATCGTGCGTCAGCGCGGCACCCAGTTCCACCCGGGTACCGGCGTCGGTCTCGGCCGCGATCACACCCTGTTCGCGCTGGTCGACGGCAAGGTCGAGTTCGCGACCAAGGGCCCGAAGAAGCGTCGCACCGTCAGCGTCGTTTCCGAGTAATCGGATCCGAAGCTGCAGCGAGGGGCCCCGCTTCGGCGGGGCTTTTCGTTTCAACAGAATGAAAAGCGGGAACAGGGAACAGGGAACAGGGAACAGGGAACAGGGAACTGTCGGTTCCCGGATCCTTCCTGTGGTCGGCCTGCAGACAAGCAGCTGGAGTTCTACACTTCAAGCGCCCGCACCCCGCCGTTCCCTGTTCCCTGTTCCCCATTCCCGCATTTGCAGTAGAGCCCATGAAACTCGTCGACGAAGCCGAAATCCAGGTCAGCGCAGGCAACGGCGGCAATGGCTGCGTTGGCTTCCGCCGTGAAAAATTCATCCCGCTCGGCGGTCCCGATGGTGGCGACGGCGGAGCTGGCGGCAGCGTCTGGCTGGTCGCCGACGAGAACCTCAACACCCTGGTCGACTTCCGCCACCAGCGCCAGTTCCGCGCCAAGCGCGGCGAGAACGGCATGGGCCGGCAGATGTACGGCAAGGCCGGCGAAGACCTGGTCATCACCGTTCCGGTCGGCACCGTGATCACCAACGTCGGCACCGATGAAGTCATCGGCGACCTGGTCAGCCACGGCGATCGCCTGCTTGTGGCCAAGGGCGGCAGTGGCGGCCTGGGTAACATGCATTTCAAGAGCTCGGTCAACCGCTCGCCGCGCAAGGCGCTGCCGGGCCTGCCGGGCGAGGAGCGCGAGCTCAAGCTCGAACTCAAGCTGCTGGCCGACGTCGGCCTGCTCGGCTTCCCCAACGCCGGCAAGAGCACGCTGATCCGCGCGGTGTCGGCGGCGACTCCCAAGGTTGCCGACTATCCGTTCACCACGCTTTATCCCAATCTCGGTGTCGTCAGCGTCGAAGCGCATCGCAGCTTCGTCATCGCCGATATCCCGGGCCTGATCGAAGGCGCTGCCGACGGTGCCGGCCTGGGCGCGCAGTTCCTGCGCCATCTGCAGCGCACGCGCTTGCTGCTGCACCTGGTGGACATGGCACCGATGTCGTTCGACGAGGAAGCAGGCAGCGAGCGACTGAGCCCGGCCCAACAGGTGCGCGCGATCGAGCGCGAGCTGGCCAGGCACGACCCGGAACTGCTCGACAAGCCACGTTGGCTGGTGCTCAACAAGGCCGACCTGCTGCTGGAAGAAGAACAGCAGGCCGCGGCCCAGGCGATCATCGACGAGCTGGGCTGGAAGGATCGCTGGTACATGGTCTCGGCGATCGGTCGCGAAGGTACGTTCCCGATCATGCAGGACGTGATGGCCTTCTTCGACCGCCAGCGTGCAGAAGCGCTGGAGGCCGCGCAGGCAGAAGGCCCGCATGCTCCGTAAGCCTGTCGCACAGGCAACAAAAAACCCGGCATCGGCCGGGTTTTTGTTTTGCGCTGCCGGCGGTGAAGCCGGGCAGGGCGACGAACTTGGCTACTGCTGCAACCTCCGCGCCGGCGATGCCGGCGCGTCAGCCGTATCAGGCAACCTTGAGCGCCTTGATGCGAGCGTTCAGGCGGGCCTTGTGACGGGCAGCCTTGTTCTTGTGGATGAGACCACGCGAGCTGAAGCGATCGAGGATCGGCTGAGCGACTGCGAAGGCGGCCTCGGCGCCGGCGGCGTCGCTCTCGCCCAGGGCCTTGAGCACCTTCTTCACAGCGGTACGCAGCATCGAACGCTGGCTGGCGTTGCGGGCATTGCGGACGACGGTCTGCTTGGCGCGCTTTTTGGCGGACTTGATGTTTGCCACGGCGAATTCCTGGAAACTGGTAAGAGAAAATTGAGAATGCGGAAAATCAGACCGGAAAGTATGGCCGATTCAGTGGCCTGGGTCAACACGGGGTGGGTCAGCAGCTGGGGGAAGGGCCGATGAGTGGGGGGCTGTTGCGCTCTACAACCGTTTTCAGCGCGATGACGTTCATCTCGCGCCTCTCCGGGCTGGTGCGGGACCAGATCTATGCGGCCGTGTTTGGGTCCAGCTGGGCCATGGACGCCTTCGTGGTGGCCTTCCGGATCCCCAATTTCATGCGCCGGCTCTCGGCCGAGGGCTCGTTCTCGATGGCCTTCGTGCCGGTGCTGGCCGAGTACAAGGCCAGGCATGACGAGGCCGCGGTCAAGGAGCTGATCGACCGTGTCGCCGGCACCCTGACCGCCGCGCTGCTGGTGATCACGGCCCTGGCGGTGATCTTCGCGCCGGTGGTCATGCGCCTGTTCGCGCCCGGCTTCGAGCCCGGCAGCGAGCAGAGCAAGCTGGCCGAGCTGATGCTGCGCATCACCTTTCCCTATGCGCTGTTCATCTCGCTGGCCTCGTTCGTCGGCGGCATCCTCAACAGCTACAAGCGCTTCGCCATCCCGGCATTGTCGCCGGTGCTGCTGAACATCTCGATGATCCTGGCCGCGCTGTGCCTGGCGCCGCAGCTGAAGGCGTGGGGCTACGAGCCGGTGCTGGCGCTGGCCTGGGGCGTGTTCGCCGCCGGCATCGCGCAGTTGGTGTTCCAGTTGCCGTCGCTGGCACGGCTGGGCCTGCTGCCGCGACCGCGCTGGGGCGGCTCGCACGGCGGCGTGCGCAAGATCATGAAGCTGATGGTGCCGACACTGTTCGGTTCTTCGGTGGCGCAGGTCAACCTGCTGTTGAACACGGTAATGGCCTCGTTCCTGATCAGCGGCAGCGTGACCTGGCTGTACTACACCGACCGCCTGCTGGAATTCCCGCTGGGCATGTTCGGCGTCGCCATCGGCACGGTGATCCTGCCGCACCTGTCGGCGCGCCACGCCGACACCGATCCCAAGGGCTTCTCGCGCGGCCTGGACTGGGGTTTCCGCCTTTGCATGATGATCGGCGTGCCGGCCTGCATCGGCCTGGTGCTGTGCGCCAAGCCGCTGATCGCCGCTCTGTTCCAGCACGGTCATTTCAGCGCCGAGGACACGCGCATGGCGCAGCTGAGCCTGATCGCGCAGTCGACCGCGGTGCCGGCGTTCCTGCTGGTGAAGGTGCTGGCGCCGGGCTTCTATTCGCGCCAGGACACCAGGACGCCGGTGAAGTCGGCGGTGGTGTCGGTGGCGGTGAACGTGCTGATGACCGTCACGTTGATGTTGGGGCTGCTGTTCCTGACCGATGTCGGTGCCGCGGCACGGGCGCAGTCGACCGGCCTGCTCGATGCCCTGGGTCGCATCCCCGGCGCGCACGCATTGCTGGCGCTGGCGATTGCGATTGCCGGCTGGACCAACGCCCTGCAGCTGTGGTGGTACCTCAGCCGCGCCAAGGTCTACGAGATGCAGCCGGGCTGGCGCCGTTTCCTGCGCCAGATTGCCGTGGCCAGCATTGCGATGACGGCGGTGCTGCTGGCCATCCTGTGGGGTTGGCAGGGCTGGGGCGAGTGGCCGTGGTGGGAGCGGGTGTGGAAGCTGGGCGTGCTGGTCGGCGCCGGCGGCATCGCCTATGCCGCCGCGCTGTGGCTGCAGGGCATCCGCCCGCGCGACCTGCGCGGGCACTGAGCAAGTGCCTGATCACCCGTCATTCCCGCCTGCGCGGGGATGACGAGTCTTCAGGGAATGGAAATCCCTTGCCCCGGCTATACTTGATGGCAATGAGCAGGCTTTTTCGTGACGTCGAGGGCGGGTCCCGGTGCCCGCACGGCAGTGTGGTCTGCATCGGCGCATTCGACGGCCTGCATCTCGGGCATCAGGCGCTGGTGCGCCACACGGTTGCCCGTGCCCGCGCGTTGGGCGTGGAAGCGGTCGTTCTCAGCTTCGAACCGCTGCCGCGCGAGTTCTTCGCCCCGGCGGCACCGCCGCCGCGGTTGCTGCTGACCCATGCCAAGGCCGAGCGCCTGTTCGCCCTCGGCGCCGACCAGCTGGGCCTGCTGCGCTTCGATCGTCGCTTCAGCAGCATGTCGGCCGGAGATTTCGTCCGAACCGTGCTGATGGGGCGGCTGTCGGCGCGCGAAGTCTGGGTCGGGCCGGAGTTCCGCTTCGGCAAGGGCCGCGCCGGCGACATCGCGCTGTTGCAGCAGATGGGTGCCGAGCATGGCTTCAATGCCGGCGAGATCGAGCCGTTCCTGCTCGACGGCGAGCGCGTGTCGAGCACGAAGATCCGCGAAGCCCTGCTCGCCGGCGATTTCGACGCGGCCGCAGACCTGCTCGGTCGGCCCTATGCGATCGACGGCCACGTCGTGCCGGGCAAGCGCCTCGGCCGCACGCTCGGCTTTCCGACCGCCAACCTGCGCTTTGCCGGCAAGACCCCGGCGCTGTCGGGTATCTACGCGACCTGGGTGCACGGCGTCGGCGACAAGCCGCGCGCCTCCGTGTCGAGCCTGGGCACGCGTCCGACCGTGGCCGGCGTGGAGCCGTTGCTCGAAGCGCACCTGTTCGACTTCAGCGGCGACCTCTACGGTCGGCGCATCGAAGTCGAATTCGTCGCCAAGCTGCGTGACGAACTGAAATTCTCCGATCTGCCGGCACTGACCGCGCAGATGCACCGCGACGCCGAGCAGGCGCGCGCCATCCTTTCGCAAGAAGTTTTCGCCTGAGCGCACGCTGTGACCAATAACGACACCAACCAGTACAAAGCCACCCTGCATCTGCCGGCGACGGATTTCCCGATGCGCGGCGACCTGCCCAAGCGCGAGCCGGTGACCCTGGCGCGCTGGGAAGGCGAGGGCCTGTACCAGCGCATTCGCGAGAAGGTCGGCAAGCGCGAGCGCAGCTTCGTGCTGCACGACGGCCCGCCGTATGCCAACGGCGCGATCCACCTGGGCCATGCGGTCAACAAGGTGCTCAAGGACGTGGTGGTGAAGTCCAAGCTGCTGGCCGGCTTCAATGCACCGTACGTGCCGGGCTGGGATTGCCACGGCCTGCCGATCGAGCACCAGGTCGAGAAGAAGTTCGGCAAGGTCGGCGACAAGCTCGACGCCAGCGAGTTCCGGCAGAAGTGCCGCGAGTACGCCGCCGAGCAGATCGACCTGCAGCGCACCGACTTCAAGCGCCTGGGCGTGCTTGGCGACTGGGAGAACCCGTACCGGACGATGGACTTCCGCTACGAGGCCGACATCATCCGTTCGCTGGCGAAGATCGTCGAACGCGGTCACCTGGTGCGCGGCGCCAAGCCGGTGCACTGGTGCTTCGATTGCGGTTCGGCCCTGGCCGAGGCGGAGATCGAGTACGCCGACAAGCAGTCCTGGGCGATCGACGTCGCCTACGACGCGCGCGATCCGCAGGCGCTGGCGGCGTTGTTCGGCGCCACCGTCGAGAACGGCGTGCGCGTGGCGATGCCGATCTGGACCACCACGCCGTGGACGCTTCCGGCGAGCCTGGCAGTGAGCGTCGGCCCCGAACTCGAGTACGTGCTGGTCGAAGGCCCGCGCATGGCCGACGGCGGCCGCCGCCTGCTGGTGCTGGCCGAAGCGTTGGCCGGCAAGGCGCTGTCGCGCTACGGCATCGAAGAGATGCAGGTGCTCGGTCGCGTCCTCGGCAACGACCTCGACAGCCAGTTGCTGCAGCACCCGTTCTACGCCGATCGCGAGATCCCGGTGCTGGTCGGTGATCACGTCTCGGCCGAGGACGGTACCGGCATCGTCCATACCGCGCCGGGCCACGGCCAGGAGGACTATGCGGTCGGCCTGAAGTACGGCCTGATGGATCGCTACAGCGCCGCCCAGATCAACCCGGTCGATGGCCGAGGCCTGTACCTGCCGTCGACGCCACCGGCCGACGGCACGACCCTGGCCGGCCTGCACATCTGGAAGGCCGAGCAGCCGATCCTCGACGTGATCGGCGCCAGCGGCCACCTGCTGTTCGCTCACCGCATCACCCACAGCTACCCGCACTGCTGGCGCCACAAGACGCCGGTGGTGTTCCGCGCCACGCCGCAGTGGTTCATCTCGATGGAGCAGGCCGGCCTGCGCCGCGACAGCCTGGCCGAGATCGGCAAGGTCGGCTGGGTGCCGGAGTGGGGCGAGGCGCGCATCTACAACATGATCGAAGGCCGTCCGGACTGGACGATCTCGCGCCAGCGCTACTGGGGCGTGCCGATCGCGCTGTTCTTCCATCGCGAGACCGGCGAGCCGCACCCGCGTTCGCCCGAACTGATGCGCAAGGTCGCCGAGCGCGTCGAGCTCGAAGGCGCCGATGCCTGGTACGCGATGACCGCCGAAGAACTGCTCGGCGACGAAGCGGCGAACTACGAGAAGGTCACCGACATCCTCGACGTCTGGTTCGACTCCGGCGTCAGCCACGAGTGCGTGCTCGCGCAGCGTCCGCAGGACGGCCTGCACAAGCCGGCCGATCTCTACCTGGAAGGCTCCGACCAGCACCGCGGCTGGTTCCACAGCTCACTGCTGACCGGCGTGGCGATGGACGGCGTCGCCCCGTACCGGCAGGTGCTCACGCACGGCTTCACCGTCGATGCGCAGGGCAAGAAGATGTCCAAGTCGCTGCAGAACACGCTGGCGCCGCAGAAGGTCATCGACCAGATGGGCGCCGACGTGCTGCGCCTGTGGATCGCCTCGACCGACTACCGCAACGAGATGTCGGTCTCCGACGACATCCTCAAGCGCAATGCCGACGTCTACCGCCGCATCCGCAATACCGCACGCTTCCTGCTGGCCAACCTCAGCGGTTTCGACCCGGCCGTGCACCTGCGCCCGCTGGGCGACATGGTCGCGCTCGACCGCTGGATCGTGCACCGCGCCGCCGAACTGCAGGACCGCATCGCCAGCGCCTACGAGCGCTACGACTTCGCCGAGATCGTGCAGGCGCTGTCGAACTTCTGCAGCGTCGACCTGGGTTCGCTCTACCTGGACGTGACCAAGGACCGTCTCTACACGATGCCGGAAGACTCGCGCGGCCGCCGTTCGGCGCAGAGTGCGATGTACCGCATTGCGGAAGGTTTCGTGCGCTGGATCGCGCCGATCCTGGCCTTCACCGCCGATGAGATGTGGCAGCACCTTCCGAAGGTGACCGACAAGGGCCCGCGCGAGGACAACGTGCTGTTCACCACCTGGTACGACGGCCTGGCCGTGCTTGGCGAGGATTCGGTGCTGTCGGCGCAGGACTTCGATCGCCTGCTGGCCCTGCGCGAGGAAGTCAGCCGGACGCTGGAACCGATGCGCGCCGCCGGCGACATCGGCGCCGCGCTAGAGGCCGAGATCGCGTTGAAGGCCGGGGTCGCCGACCAGAACTGGCTGGCGCAGTTCAGCGACGAGCTGCGCTTCCTGTTCATCAGTGGCGATGTGGAAGTCGTGGCCGATGACGGCATCAAGGACATCGCCGTGCTGGCCACGCCTACGACGAAGGCCAAGTGCGTGCGCTGCTGGCAGTACCGCGCCGACATCGGCAGCGATGCCGCCCATCCGGAGCTGTGCGGCCGCTGCGCGGTCAACATCAGCGGCGCCGGCGAAAACCGGGAGTGGTTCTGATGGCGCCGGTTCGTCCCAATGCGCTGCCGTGGCTGCTGCTGTCGGTGCTGGTCATCGGGCTCGACCAGCTGAGCAAGTGGTGGGCGCTGACGTCCTTGGAAGACGGCGTCGCGACCCCCGTGATCAAGGGATTCTGGAACTGGTACCTCACCTACAACACCGGCGCGGCGTTCAGCTTCCTGAGCGATGCCGGCGGCTGGCAGAAGTACGTGTTCGTGGTGCTGGCGGTGGCGATCAGCGGCCTGCTCGGCTGGTGGCTGACGCAGACCCGGCGCGGCGACTGGAAAAGCGCGCTGCCGTACTCGCTGGTGATCGGCGGCGCCTTGGGCAACGTCATCGACCGGCTGCTGCACGGCCACGTCGTCGACTTCATCCAGTGGCACTGGCGCGACCATTACTGGCCGGCGTTCAACGTCGCCGATTCGGCCATCGTCGCCGGCGCCATAGGCATTGCCCTGTTCGGCCTGCTGGCGCCCAAGCCGCAGCCGGCGGCGACCAAGTAGCCCGGTTGCGGCGGAGTACAATGGCGCCATGGATGTCCTGCTAGCCAATCCCCGTGGTTTCTGCGCCGGCGTCGACCGCGCCATCGAGATCGTCAAGCGCGCGATCGAGACGCTCGGCGCGCCGATCTACGTGCGCCACGAAGTCGTGCACAACCGCTTCGTGGTCGACGACCTCAAGCACCGTGGCGCGATCTTCGTCGAGGAACTCGACGAGGTGCCCGACGGCGCCACCGTGATCTTCAGCGCCCACGGCGTGTCCAAGGCCGTGCGCGAGGAAGCGCAGCGGCGCGACCTGAAGGTGTTCGACGCGACCTGCCCGCTGGTGACCAAGGTCCACCTGGAAGTGGCCAGGCACTGCCGCGCCGGCCGCGACGTGGTGCTGATCGGCCACGAAGGCCACCCCGAGGTCGAAGGCACGATGGGCCAGTGGAAGCGCGAGGCCGGCCTGGGAAAGATCTACCTGGTCGAGGACAACGACGACGTCGCCGCGCTCGAGATCGACCAGCCGGAAAACGTCGCCTACACCACCCAGACCACGCTGTCGGTGGACGACACCCGTAGCGTGATCGAGGCCCTGCGGAGCAAGTACCCGGCCATGCAGGGCCCGAAGAACGACGACATCTGCTATGCCACGCAGAACCGCCAGGACGCCGTGCGCGAACTGGCCGCCAGGTGCGACCTGGTGCTGGTGGTGGGCTCGATCAACAGCTCCAACTCCAACCGCCTGCGCGAGCTGGCCGAGCGCGAGGGCGTGGCGGCCTACCTGATCGACGGCGCGATCGAGATCAACCCGTCCTGGGTCGAGGGCCGCAAGCGCATCGGCGTCACCGCCGGCGCCTCGGCGCCCGAGGTGCTGGTGCGCGGCGTGATCGAGCGCCTGCGCGAACTGGGTGCCCAGCACGTCGGCGAGCTCGACGGCGAACCCGAGGACATGGTCTTTGCCCTGCCGAAGGAGCTGCGGCTGCAGCTGGTCGATTGACCGCGATTGATTGACCAGGAACGTACCCAGCGCCTAGAATTCGTGCCTCGCGGACGTTTCCGCAGCCGGCCCTGCGGGGGCTGGCCGAAAATTCGCCGGAATAGCTCAGTTGGTAGAGCGGCGCATTCGTAATGCGTAGGTCGTAGGTTCGATTCCTATTTCCGGCACCATTGAAATCAAGGGCTTGCAAGGTTTTCGCCTTGCAGGCCCTTTCTTGTTGTAACGCTGGGGTCCAATTGGGGTCCATCTGGGCCCGGAACAATTCGCCCTGAGTTGTACCTAGTGCATAGGCCCACGACCCAACACGCTCCACCACGACGGCGAACAGATCGCTGATGGTGGGTTGAGTTATGAAGGCTCGTAGTTTCACGCCGGCGCTTGATGCCGACGACACCTTGATCCCCGATCCTGTGGCCGCTGCCGCGCTGGGCGTCAGCCAGATGACTCTATGGCGCTGGACACGGAAGGGCATCATTCCGGTCACGAAGATCGGCAAGCGCAACTTCCGGCGCGCTGGCGAGGTCCGCGCGTTGCAGCGCGAAGGCGCGCCGGGGCTGTGACCCATGGACCGCGCAGCGCGCCAGACGCGCACTCAAAGCCCAAGCTTGCCAGCGGACTGGCGTCTGCGACTGCCGGACGCGCGCAGCTATTACAAGGAACGCTTGAAGGGTAGGCAGTCGCCGAACACAAGCGGCTGGGCTCGTGCGCATTGCCCGTTCCACGAGGACCGCAACCGGTCCTTCATGGTGTCCGTTACCCATGCCGGCTGGCGCTGCTTTGCCGGTTGCGGGAAGGGCGACATGGTGACTTTCCACATGCGGGTCACCGGGCTTCCGTTCGTTGAGGCCGTGCGCGACCTGATAGGGCGTCGGAGATGAATACCGAAGCGATCCTTGATCGGCTAGGCCGCATTGGTCCTGTGCGCCGGACAGGTCCAAGTGCGTGGCGCTGTGCATGTCCGGCTTGTGGCCGGTCGTTGGCCCTCACCGTCGCAGTTATCGACGGCGATCCAGACCTGACATGCAACTGCGGTTGTCCACTTTTCGCCATTCTTGCGGAATTGGAGCTTCTGCCTTGAGCGCCCAAACCGCTGCTGCCCGCGATCTGTTCCACCGCCATTTGAATGGTGCGGGCTTCACGCTGGTCGCTATTCATGACTACACCGACAACACCGGCGCGCTGTTGTTCTCCCGGGCCCGATTGGAAAACGGGGCCGGTGAAAAAGTCATCCGGCCGTTCTTCCATGACGGCCAGCGCTGGCGGGTAGGTGAGCCTAAGGCAGACTGTGCTCGCGGCAAACCGCTGTATCGGCTCGCTGATCTAGCCCGCAATCCAAACGCGGTGGTGTACGTGGTGGAAGGCGAGAAGGCAGCCGACGCACTGGCCAACATCGGCGCCATCGCAACCACCAGCGGCGGCGCCACGTCGGCAGGTTCGGCCGATTGGTCCCCGCTGCGCGGTCGCCATGTGGTGATTTGGCCGGACAATGATGACGCCGGGCGCCGCTACGGCGATGAAGTTGCAGCCCGGCTGCGCCCGATTGCTGCCACCGTTGAAGCGATCGACCCAGACCCACTTGGCCTTCCCGACAAAGGCGACGCCGTGGATTGGCTCGCCAATCAGTGCGCACCTTGGGCCGACGACCTGTTGGACCTGCCACGGCGTCCATTTGGCCCACCACAGAAACCAACAGCTCCGATGTCCAAGGCCGATGACGTGCCGTTGCCGGCCATAACGCAGCGCGCCGACCAAATTTGCGCCAAGGCGGTGCGATGGGCTTGGCGTGATTGGATTGCCTGCGGGAAGTTGATACTTCTGGCGGGCGCGCCGGGCTGCGGCAAGACCACAATGGCGATGCTGATGGCGGCGACAGTTAGTCGCGGTGGGCGATGGCCGGATGGCAGCTTTGCGCCACAAGGGAACGTGCTGATCTGGTCATCCGAGGATGACGTGGCCGACACGTTGAAGCCACGCGTGTGCGCGGCTGGGGGGGATTGCAGCCGCATCCACTTCATCACTGGCGCGATTGATCCGGCCACCGGGCAGGCGCGCGCGTTTGATCCGGCTACCGACCTGCCTGCGCTGCGCTTGGCCATGGAAGCCATAGGCGATGTAGTGCTGGTCATCATCGACACCATCGCCAGCGTGTTCCCGTCCGGGAGCGATAGCCATCAGAACGCTACCGCGCGCCGGGCGTTGACGCCTGTGCGTGACTTGGCAGAAGCCACCGGCGCAGCGTTCTTAGGTATCGGACATTTCAGCAAGGGCACCAGCGGCCGCGATCCAACTGAACGCGTCAACGGCAGCGTCGCCTTGACGGCACAGGCGCGCACGGTGCTGGTGGCGGCCAAGGGTGAAGACGGTGCGCGGTTCCTGACGCGGGCAAAGAACAACTTGGCCGCTGACTCGGGTGGCTGGGGCTACCGTATTGAAGTAGGCGAGCACCAGATTGACGGCGCGCTGATGCCGGTGGCTGCCGTGGTCTGGGGGGAAAGTATGGAAGGCACCGCGCGCGAACTTCTGAACGCGGCCGAACAACCGGCGTCGGCCCGTGATGAGGCGGCCGAGTGGCTAACAGACATGTTGGCCATGGGGCCGGTGCGCGTCACGGTGATCAAGAAGGAAGCGACTGCCGCCGGCTTGTCGTGGCACACAGTCGAACGCGCCAAAGCACAGTTAGGTGTGCATTCCCAGCGTATGGCCGGGATAGGCGCGTCGGGGTTCTGGCAGTGGGTGTTGCCCACTAAGGCAGCCACGTCTAAGGCCGTCGATGCAAATGCAACAACCGGCGATCTTACTGAAAGCCTTGTTCAGCATGGTTGCGAGCCGCGCGGAAGAACTAACACCGCCAACATCGCCATTGCGCCCGAGGATCGGTTTGATGCCCTGCTGTTTGGTGTCGGCGCCGCCACCGATCCTGTGTCCGATCCCGACGAAACTCCGAAATGAAGCGTGCCCCCGACTGCCCGCGAACCTCCGCCGCCGCCCCGAGAGCCATCGGGCTACCTATGCGGCCGGTTCGTGGGCAGTCATTTCCTGCCGGCGCTACTGCCGCTGTCTGCAATGCCAAATCCAAGGGAGGCCACAGATGGCCCGCCGAAAAGACAACAACGCACCCCGTCAGCGACACGGCGATAACCCAACAACCCGTGCCGACGAATTCGACTCCACACGTGTCGCCGGTCTGGAGGACATCGCAATCACGGCCGCCGATCTTCCGCAGATCATCCGCGCCACGGCCGGCATGGCAGCCATCGAAGCCAACACCGCGTTCGCAATGACGCGGGCAGCCTTTGAAACCATGCTGACGCTGCTGCGCGAACGCGAGGAGCGCGATGTGCAGCAGGACCGCATTAACCGTCGCCTGCTGGCCATGCTGCAACTGAGCTTGCCAAAGGACATGGGCTTCCACTACGCGGCAGCGCGCGCGTTGCGGGAGTTGCAGGAAGAAGAAGCACAGCCGATGCCCAACGGGCACGCAATCGCACTGGCCGATAGCCTTCGCGATCTGCCCGCACAGCTTGCGCATCTGTTGGAAGAAACACGGAACCAGCCACGCCAGCGCCGTCAGTAAGCGCACGGCACGCAAACCGGAGAATCACATGAATGCCATTGTTCGCAGTGCCCAGCCCCAGCGCCAGCGTGCAACCCGCCGTCCCAAGGGCGACATCATGGTTCGCGCACTGACCACTGCTTTGATTGCGCACGTCCGCCAGGTTTCCACGGACGAAGTCATTGCCCAGCGATACCACTCCGACATCGCGGTGGCCACCGTGTTGCGTGCGTCAACGCAGCCGGCCAGCATCGGTGACAGTGCTTGGGCAGGCGCACTGGTGCCGGAAGAAACCGCCGCGTTCTTGGACGCGTTGGAGTCGCTATCGGTCCTCTCTACGCTGGCGCGGATGCAGTCGCCCCGCCTTGTCTTTGATGGCGCTGGAAAGATTCGCCTGCCAACGCGCAACACAACTGGCGAACTGGCCGGTGACTTCATCGGCGAAGGCGACCCCATTCCGGTCAAGCAGGCCACACTAGCCTCCACACTTCTGACACCGAAAAAGATGGCAGTCATTTCCGTGTTCACGCGTGAACTGGAAAAGGCCACCAAACCATCGGCAGAAGAGGTCATCAGGGAGTTGATGGGTGCGGACACGGCGGAAAGTCTCGACGCCAAGTTGCTTGACGACGTGGCTGCCGACGACAAGCGTCCGGCCGGCCTGTTGAATGGCATCACGCCTGCCGCCGCTGACACAGGCGCCAACGCCATCAACAGCATCGTGGCCGACCTGCATTCCCTGTTGGACCCATTGATGGCGGCTAAGGCTACGCGGCCGGTGGTGTTGCTCAACCCGGCCCGTGCGCTAGGGTTGCGGCTGGTGTCGAATGGCAATGGCGTGTTCGTGTTTGCTGATGACATCAGCAACGGCGAGCTGATCGGATTTGAAACGGTGGTCAGTCACAACGTTCCGGCCGATCTGGCCGTGGCCCTTGATCTCGATGCGTTCGCCACCGCGTCCGGTGGCCTGCCTGAAATCACTGCAAGCAACAGTGCGGCATTGCATATGGAAGACGCCACGCCCGAACAAATCGTGGAAGGTGGAACACCCGCAACGCCGGTGCGTTCACTGTTCCAGACCACCAGCATCGGTTTGCGCCTGCTGTTTGACTGTGATTGGACGATGCGCCGGCCGGGCTTGGTCACAGCAGTGACCGGTGTTGCGTGGTGAGCCATCGAAGCAAAAGGGCCGGGGAAGCCCCGGCCCTGTGCGCCCCGCGAACGAAGGGATCGGACTCAAGGAGCCTTGGACGGGTCCTTGTCGCCCAGCCCGGTGCACTGGTATTCCTTGGTCACGTTGTAGGCAACGCACCCATAGCCGTTGCTGGCGGTGCACTGCTGGACTTGACCACCAAACGCCTCAGCGCCGGTGTAGCCCCATGTTTTGCACTTGGCAGTGGCGGTGGCGACGGCCTGCGATTCCTGCACCTTGGCGGATTGGAACGGACCCAGCGAGTACCCCAGCCTCACAGTGCCGTCTGCGCGGCTGCCACCGATGGCGGACCATTCGTTGACGGTCGAACAGCCAGCGAGCAGCACCAAGGCCATGGCCATGGTCAAGATGTTCTTCATGTTTTCCCCCTGTTGCACCCCCGGGCAATTCCGGGAAGCCGTCACATTCTCGGGGGTGGCGCCTCGGGGGGGATATGGGAAAAGGTCGCCCCCCCTTGCCACCACCGGCGCCCATACCCTGCACGTCAAAAAGTCCACGAAACCATATAGGTCAAGCCGGCTGAAGGGTCGAGGCCCACTCCGAAGGCGCCAGCCGATTGTCGCGGCCTGTGTGCCAAGCGTACTCTGCGACTTCGGCACAGGGGGACAGCTTGCTGGCCTCTGGTGCTCAAGGGGAATTCACATCGAAGCCACTATCTTCAGGGGGAATCGTGGCAGCAAAGGAAACAAAGAAGCCAGCGCCAGTGGTCGCCGTGCTCAACATGAAGGGCGGGGTTGGGAAGACGACCATCTCCGCCCATGTGATGCGCGTTCTGTATCTGAGGCTGCTGAAGAACACTCTGCTTATTGACTTTGATCCGCAGTTCAACTTGACGCAGACAGTAGTGCTTCAGACGCGCTACGAAAAACTGAAGCAAGCCAACAAAACGATTCTTTCAGTAATGGAGTCGGCGCCACAAACGTCGTTGTTCACCATCACAGCGGACAGCACTCCGCCGCCTTCGCTTGACGATGTGAGCATCGTCATGAAGAAGACGAACCCACCACATGATGCGGAGCTTCGGCTTGTGCCCGGTGACTTTGGATTGGTCAAGTATTCGTTGATCGACGACGCCAAGGCATTGGCTCCAGTTCGGGCAAGGTTCAAGTCGTTCGTTGCTGACGCTCGGAAGCAGATGGACTTGGTCTGCATCGATTGCAATCCAAGCAGTTCGTTCATGACCGTGTGCGCGTTGGAAGTTGCAACGCATGTGCTGGTGCCAGTAAGGCCCGATCGTTTTTCTGTTTTGGGATTGGAGTTGCTGGATAAGTTCATTGCTGACCTTCCAACGCTTGTCAAGAAGCCGAAACTGATTGTCCTGTTAAATGGAATTCCACGATCAAACTACGACCCTACAGTTGAGAACATCCTTAGAAGTCACGGTGACTTTGGTTCAAAAACTCTTTCAACACCGCTTTATCATTCTGGCATTCTCGCTGCGAACCCTTCGTACACCGGCTTCGCGACGGACAAAATGGTCTCCAATAGGCACAGGGTTTCGGCAAACGTCAACGTGCTTGTCGATGAGCTGGGCAAGGAACTCGGGCTAATCAAATGAATAGCAAACTCGCAAGTATTGAGCTGTTTCTGGCGAGCCTTGGGCTCAGCAGAAGTGAGCTCAGGCGCCTGCTAAGCGAACTCCGGGAAGTTCCTATGGACGAAATTCTCTATCGGGTCAGTGTCCTTGCCGATTTTGCGGCTTCCCGCCCACAGGGTTACGTGGTGACGGAATCCCACGAAGCGCACGGCAGGGTATCGGCCAGTGAATCGAGCGTGGGTGAGCGCGTGGAGCGATTGCTGCGGAAGGAAGCAGGCCTCTCCAGTAGTGAGGCTCACGACGTTCTGTCGAGCATGATCGTGGATGCGGGATTGATGAGTAAGAAGGATCTTCCGCCGCTGTCGAAGAAGGCGCTTCGCGTTTGGGTCGATCGTGTGCTGTTGTACGTCCCTGCAAAGGACTTGCTGCGTCTCGCGACAATCGCGCGTAACAGTTACGTGAACTCGCCTCAGGCAGACTGGTCGTTGGGGAAGCGAACGCGATGACAGCAGTTGACGAGCAGTTGTCGGAACTGGCCGCACGCACTTCAAAGAACTGCATTGACCATGGCGTGGCGTTGGTTGCGAAGGCCGAGGAAGCTTCCCGCTTGGAAATGCTGTGGCTGCAATACTTGTCAACGCAGTTGACGGGCAACGCAGATTGCCTGTTGCATGCTACGGCCGCCGCAGTGCGCGAGGCGGCTGCCTGCGTGGCGCTGGGGCTAGTAAGACCAGCCCTCGGTTCGCTCCGCCTCCAGATCGACTTGGCGCTGGGATGGCTTTATTTTAAGGACCATAAGGTCGAATGGGATCGCGTGCAGGCGACCGGCGATGGCTTCAAGTTGAAGAAGGACCTGCTCGGCTACTTAGAACTGTCGTTTGATCGTTACAAGGCACGGTTCAAGATGCTGATGGAGATCAAAACGCGTAGCCAAGATGACCCCTATCGTCTGCTGTCCGCGCACCTCCACGGTCAAAGCGAATGCGTGCTCCCGCAGATCAGTTCGCCGGCGGACATCGTTGGGTCAAGTGCGGCGCTTTCGGAAGTTATTCAGCTTCAGCAGGAATGTTCGGAGTTCATCAACGACATTTTCTGGGCCGTGTACGCCGACCAATGGGCTAGTTTGCCGACAGAGTTGCGCACGACGTTAGAAGGTCGATTCAAGACGGCGGTCCAGAAGGCGACCTTCTTCAACCCGGTTGGTGCCGCTTAGAACCTTGCGACACCCGTTGAAGGCGCTCAATTGTGTCGTAGCTGGGATGTCGCCCTCTGTCCCCGTAAGCGATTCGGGAAATGTAACTGGGCGATAGTCCGGACGCCTGTGCGATCTGGGCGCGGCTCATCCCGGCCGCCTCGCAGGCGGCGATCATCGCTGCCGGGTTGGGTCGCCTGCGGCGCATGGGCCGAACCTACCACTGCCGAAGCCGGAGTTGGGCAACGAGGGGTGTGGTTTGGCCCCAGTCACCACGTGGGCGGTCTTGGCGGTCTTGGCGGCCTTACCCCCTTCGCCGTTTACGCTGGGCCTCGGGAAGACCGTCGCGGCTTCCTAGTTGGCGGTGTTAAGCGTTGTCTTGCCCGTTGATGTCAGTGTCCAGCAATCGGCAGGCGGTTGGGCCGTAGATGGCGACGATATAGCGGATGGTGCCGTCCTCGACATCGTAGTTGCCGGCTACTTTGCCTATGGCCTCGGCATTCGATGCGCCGTTTTTGATTAGAACGGCATAAGTCATCGCAGCTTCTACTGGGTCAATCTGGGAGGGCGCGCCCGGCCTGCGAGGCGGTTGGGGTGCTGGCGCAGCCGCCATCGCGCGGAGTACGCCAACTACCAACCGTCGCTCATGGGACTCGAGCGGTAAACCGTCGTCCAGCTTTTGCGCTGCCAGTAGCAGTAACGCGCGCTGACTCTCGACCGCAGCAGCGAACGCCACCGGCTCAACAGGCACGGGCAGGGCGTTTGCCGGAGTACGCTTACGCGGCATTGGCCACCGCCTCGCGCTCAGAGCGTCGGACCGGGAGCGCGACGCCTGTAGGCGGCAAGCCCTTTAGGATGGCGTGCAATTCGTTGTCCCAGCGGTGAAGTGCTTCTGCAACCTGCGGGCGATAGTCGCTGTGGTCGTAGATTGCACGCAGGCCACCCATTGCATGGTTCAAGACGCGTTCGGCGGTGTCGGGTGTGACACCACACCAGCCAGTCAATCCAGTGCGTACCGTGCGGCGCAGGTCATGCGGCACCCAGCGTTCCGTGATCTCCGGCAAGCCCAGTTCCTTGGCTGCATCCTTTAGCTTCGGGGTCACATGGCGCCGGATGGCGTTGTGCAGCGTATCGGACCGCAATGGTCGGGGCTGCCCGGTTTGTGGGTCGATGCTGGCGCTGAAGAACGGGGCTCCTGCACCAAGGTTTGGACAGTCGCGCAGAATTTCCAGCGCGTAGTCATCCACCCACAGATCGGTGCGGCGGTTGGACTTGTTCTTGCGCTGCTTCCAAAAGTCCCCGGTGCTGTCGATGTCGCTGCGGCGCCATGAACCCACTTCACCCATGCGTTGGCCGAAGCACAGTGCGAGGCGGAGGCAATGGCCATAGGGGTAGCCAGCCATTTCACAGGCCCGCCACAGCACACGAATTTCATCGCGGTCGAGCGTGCGCTCGCGCTTAGTCTGTTCGGCAGGGTTTTCCAGTTCAGCGGCGGGGCTGCTGTCCCAGTCAAAGCGGTCGCGGGCATAGGCGAACAGCAGTCGGATGACCACAGCCATACGGTTGCCGGCAGCGCCGGACCGTGCGGCCACTTCGTCCAGATAGGTCTTGAGCACACCCCGGCGAATGGCTCCAATATCTTGCCCGCCGAACCGTACCAAGAACTCGTCCAGTGCCCGGCGGTAATCCTTGCGGCTGGACGCGGCTAGCTTGGGCAAGTGCACGGTTGCCCACTGCTCGGCGATATGTCGCACAAGGCGTTCTTCATCCCTTGCGACCGCGTCGCGGACCTCGGCGCGCTCGCGGGCCTGTTCCGTCTTTGGGTGCCGACCGTTGGCCAAGTCGTCCACGATCTTGGCCGCTTTCATCCGGGCGAGGGTGAAGGATGCCATCGGCGGGATGCTGGCCGCTGCTTCCCGGGCGATGGCTTCATGATCGCCAAGCTTCTGCCGGTGCTTCTGGTCGCCGATCCTGTAACGGTAGAACCATGCCGCGCCACCGGGACCGATGCGCAGGCACAGCCCGGCCGTGACGGCGTCGTTGTACTCCACGCGGTCGGCGTGCTTTTTCCGCAGCTTTGCGTCTAGGGTCTTTTCGTTGAAGGCGATGATCGGCATATGCGCAGGTTTCGGGCACGGGCTCGCTGGGGTCCGGCTGGGGTCCAAAAGTGCTGTTAGGAAGTGGACCCCAGCGTTAGGTGGCGTTATGGAAAACACCCCTGTAACCCTTGCAGTATAAGGCTTCGGGGTGGCTTTGCGTTATGCGCTGAAATGCGTAGGCGGGGACTTCGTAATGCGTAGGTCGTAGGTTCGATTCCTATTTCCGGCACCATAAAAACAGGGGCTTGCAAGGTTTTCCCTTGCAGGCCCTTTTTCATTTTTGCCCGCTGGCTATCGGGTAACAGATCGGCAGACCCATCCCAATCCAACGATCACTGGTGTCCTCTTCCGACCCAAGCGGACAGTCCGCCCGCTGTATGGCGCAGCGAGTCCTGATGCAGGCATGTCGGTGACCCGGCTTGATATGCTCGCGCCAATGTTCACGCTTCCAGTCACATGATCACACCCCGTCGAAAGAAGTACGCCTTGGTCTGCGTGGCTGCACTGGCGACCATATTGGTCATTGGCACGATCAAGCTTGAGGTCCCGCGTCACCTTCAGGGTGAACTGAGCGCGCAAGGGCGCATCACCAATTGCGACTTTCAGCGAATAGGGCGGCACGGCGGTGAGTTCTTCATGGGTGTCACGTTAGATTCGGCCGACGCGCCATACATCAGGTTCCAAGGCCGAAGCTCGGAGAGGGGCAAGTACGAGACTATGTGCGCGCGCCGGCCTGCAGTCCGCATCACATATCACGCCGTAAGACGCGTCTTCGGCCCTGTACGTTTCTGGATGGATCGCATCTTGGAGGGCCAATAGGCTTTTCAAGAGGGGACTGCTACGCGGGTCGATTGATCGAGGCGCGTGGCGATGGCCGCTTATGGCCGGAAGCGGACCTCCAATCCCGATGAGGCGTCAGCGCACGATCGCGGAGGTGTCGGTGCCCGACACCAAGTTGCGCCAAACCCGCAGCTTGACCCAGCTTCCCCCGGCAACAGCCTCGTCGGAGTGCGCACTCGAAGCCACGCCCCAGATCACCAGGCCCGATGCGGTGAGCGAACACAGACCGGCGGGCATCAGCCACCAGAGCGTGCATCTGGTAATTCGATCGATGCGCGGTGGCGCCATCCAGAAGATCACCTTGAGCGGCCAGGGAAGGAGTGCTGAGTACGCTGCCGACATGTGCTCAGGGTTCGGCATGCCCCGCGAGCTTGCTGCCCATGATGCTTGGATGGCGGAGGCGCGCTCCATCGCGCCCGCGCGAGCGCAGATCAAACCGCCGAGAACTTGGCTGCGAGCACAAGTGCAAACGCTAGCGCGACTTTCGGCAGGATCGTGCCGATGGTGCTCATGCTCACGTACTGCGCGACCTTGTCCAGGTTGCCGATCAGGAAGCCAAAAACCGCCGCGGCAATCCGATCTACTTCAGCTTGGGCTGGTTGGACCTGCCTCCGGAAGAAAACACGCTGCAGGCGCATAGCCCATTAAAACTGGTAAAGAGCCATAAAAAACAAACACTTGCATGGTATTTTCGGTGAGCCATTTCATTCTCGGGCCGTTTCGGCATGGTGGCTTCGCTCGCATGCCTGCTGACACACGCCAGCCATCGCGATACAACATCCTCGCACTGCATCCACCCTGCCTTCACTGGGAGTCGCTTGTAGTGGTCAGTTGTGAATGCATGCAATTCGCCTGCCGCTTGGTCACCCTTCCAGCACGCCAGTTCCCAGCAAGCTCGGCGACTCCGCGCAGCACAACCCGAAGTACCCATCGAGAGGCAGGCCCGTGGACCGTATCCGCAACCTACCCATCACCCGGCGCGACCTGCTCAAGGCGGCCGTGACCTCGGCCTCGGCCATGGCACTGCCAACGCTCGCGGCTGAGGCCAGTGCGGTGGCACCGGCGCCGCCACCCGTGGTGCACAAGGTGAAGCTCAACGTGAATGGCAAGGCGCATGAGCTCGAGCTCGATACGCGCACCACCTTGCTCGACGCACTGCGCGAGCAGCTGCACCTGACCGGGACGAAGAAGGGCTGCGACCACGGCCAGTGCGGTGCCTGCACCGTCATCGTCGACGGGCGACGCATCAATGCCTGCCTGACGCTGGCGGTGATGCACGAGGGAGACCGCATCATCACGATCGAAGGGCTGGGCACGCCCGACAAGCTGCATCCGATGCAGGCGGCCTTCGTCAAACACGACGGATACCAGTGCGGTTACTGCACGCCGGGTCAGATCTGCTCGGCCGTGGCAATGCTCGACGAGATCAAGGACGGGATTCCCAGCCTGGTCAGCACCGACCTCACCGCGCGACCGCGGCTGGACGTGGAGGAAATCCGCGAGCGCATGAGCGGCAACATCTGCCGCTGCGGCGCGTACTCCAACATCGTCGAGGCCATCACCGATGCGGCGGGGAGGTCGGCATGAAGGCCTTCGGTTACGAGCAAGCCAGATCGCCCGCCGAGGCAGCGGCCGCTGCCGCGCGCACGCCCGGCGCGAAGTTCATCGCCGGCGGTACCAACCTGCTCGACCTGATGAAGCTCGAGGTCGAAACCCCGAGCCATCTGATCGACGTCAACGGCCTGGCGCTGGACAAGATCGAGAAAACACGCGACGGCGGCCTGCGCATCGGTGCGCTGGTACGCAATACGGACCTCGCCGCCGACGCCCGCGTCCGCCGCGACTATGGCGTGCTCTCGCGCGCGCTGCTGGCGGGTGCGTCCGGCCAGCTGCGCAACAAGGCGACCACGGGCGGAAACCTGCTGCAGCGCACGCGTTGCCCGTACTTCTACGACACCAACCAGCCCTGCAACAAACGCCTGCCTGGCAGCGGATGTGCGGCGCTGGAAGGATTCAGCCGCCAGCACGCGGTGATCGGCGCCAGCGACTCGTGCATTGCCACCCATCCCAGCGACATGGCAGTGGCGATGCGTGCGCTCGATGCAACGGTGGAGACCGTGCGGGCCGACGGGTCGACGCGGAGCATGCCGCTCGACGAACTCTACCGGGCCCCAGGCGCTACGCCGCACCTGGAGTACACGCTGGCTGCGGGCGAGTTGATCACGGCGGTAACGCTGCCCGAACCGGTCGGCGGGACGCAGATCTACCGCAAGGTCCGCGATCGCGCCTCCTATGCCTTTGCCCTGGTGTCGGTGGCAGCGGTGGTTCAACGCGATGGGACGGGCCGCGTCGCCATGGGCGGTGTCGCGCCGCGGCCGTGGCGGGTCGAGGCGGCGGAAGCGGAACTGCCGCGCGGTGCCAAGGCCGTCGCCGATCGCATGTTCGCCGGCGCGCGCACCACCGCGCAGAACGAATTCAAGACGCTGCTTGCCCAGCGCACGCTGAGTGCGGTGCTGGTCGAGGCGAAGGGATGAGGCCATGAGATTCGACACCCCCGCCGGCACCAATCCCATCGACAAGCTCAAGGTCGTCGGCCAGCCGATCGATCGCATCGACGGACCGCGCAAGACCACGGGCACGGCCACTTACGCGCACGAGTGGCATGACGCGTTCCCCAAGCCTGCTTATGGCTATGTGGTCGGCGCCGGCATCGGCAAGGGGCGGATCGCTTCGATGGACCTCACTGCCGCCGAGCACGCGCCTGGCGTGCTGGCGATCGTCACCGCCGGCAACGCGGGCCCGCTGGTCAAGGGCGACTTCAACACCGCCAAGCTCCTGGGTGGTCCGGACATCCAGCACTATCACCAGGCTGTCGCCGTGGTGGTTGCGGAGACGTTCGAGCAGGCACGCGCCGCCGCGCAGCTGGTTCGCCTGCAGTACGACCGCGGCAACGGTGCCTACGATCTGCACAAGGCCAAGGCCGGGGCCCAGGTGCCGAAGGAGCCCAAGCCCGACTCCGCAGTCGGTGACTTCGACGGTGCCTTCGCCAAGGCGCCGGTGACGCTCGACGAGACCTACACCACGCCCGACCAGTCGCACGCGATGATGGAGCCGCACGCATCGATCGCGGCGTGGGACGGCGACAAACTGACCGTCTGGACCGCCAACCAGATGATCAACTGGGGCCGCGGCGACGTCGCCAAGACGCTCGGAATTCCGCGCGAGAACGTGCGCCTGATCTCGCCTTACATCGGCGGCGGTTTCGGCGGCAAGTTGTTTGTCCGTTGCGATGCCGTGCTGGCCGCGCTTGGTGCACGTGCCTGCGGACGGCCGGTGAAGATCGCGCTGCCGCGACCGCTGGTGGCCAACAACACCACCCATCGCCCGGCCACGATCCAGCGCATCCGGATCGGTGCGACGCGCGATGGCAAGATCACCGCGATCGGACATGAGAGCTGGTCGGGCGACCTGCCCGGCGGCGGCACCGAGAACGCGATCCAGCAGACGCGGCTGCTCTACGCCGGCGCCAACCGGATGACGCGCGTTCGCCTGGCCGTCCTCGATCTGCCAGAGGGCAACGCCATGCGCGCGCCTGGCGAGGCGCCGGGCCTAATGGCGCTGGAAATCGCGATGGACGAGATGGCCGCCAAGCTCGGCCTCGACCCGGTCGAGTTCCGCATCCTCAACGACACGCAGGTCGATCCGGAGAATCCCAAGCGCCCGTTCTCGCAGCGCCAGCTCAACGAATGCCTCCGCCAGGGCGCGCAGCGCTTCGGCTGGAGCCAGCGAGGCAAGGCGCCGGGCGAGCAGCGCGACGGACGCTGGCTGGTCGGCATGGGCGTGGCGGCAGGGTTCCGCAACAACCTGACGACGAAATCCGCCGCGCGCGTGCGCCTGGACCGCACCGGTCTGGTCACGGTTGAGACCGACATGACCGACATCGGCACCGGCAGCTACACGATCATCGCCCAGACCGCAGCGGAGATGATGGGCTTGCCGATCGATCGCGTGGTGGTTCGCCTGGGCGATTCGTCCTTCCCGGTCTCGTCCGGCTCCGGCGGCCAGTGGGGCGCCAACAGTTCGACCGCCGGTGTCTTCGCGGCCTGCCAGAAGTTGCGCCAGGCGATCGCCACGAAGCTGGGATTCAATGCCGACGAGGCGACCTTCGCCGATGGCCGCATCCACGTCGGCGAGCGCGACATTCCGCTGGCGCAGGCGGGCGAGGGTGGGGATCTGGTGGCTGAGGAGGCGATCGAGTTCGGCGACCTCGCCAAGAAGTACCAGCAATCTACATTTGCCGCACATTTCGCCGAAGTCGGCGTCGACATCGCAACGGGTGAATCGCGGGTGCGACGGATGCTGGCCGTGTGCGCGGCCGGACGCATCCTCAATCCGAAGCAGGCGCGCAGCCAGGTGATCGGCGCAATGACGATGGGCATCGGCGCGGCACTGTCGGAGGAACTGGTCGTCGACAAGCGTCTGGGCTTCTTCGTCAACCACGACCTGGCCGGCTACGAAGTGCCGGTGCATGCCGACGTTCCGCATCAGGAAGTGATCTTCCTCGACGAGGTCGATCCGATGTCCTCACCGATGAAGGCCAAGGGCGTGGGCGAGCTGGGCATCTGCGGCGTCAGTGCCGCCATTGCCAACGCCATCCACAACGCCACTGGCATCCGCGTGCGCGAGTACCCGATCACACTCGACAAGCTGCTCGCGAAGTTGCCCGTGCTGGCGTAATCGCGCAGGCAGGCAGACGACGCTGGACGGAGCACCCGGCGATCGGCCTAGAATCGATCTCCAGCGGCGCGCAACGTAGGCGCGCCGCGACGAATCTCCAGGACCTGCATGACCCGAAACACCTGGCTGTGGATGGCCATTGGCCTGACCGCGGCGGCGCTGGCCGCCACTTTCATCTTCGTGCCGACCCGTGAGGTCGCGATCGTGCCAACCGGGCCAGCGCCGACGCCGTTCGCGTGGAAGGCCAGGCTGGAACTGCTCGCCGGCGACGGTGTTTCCGGCCTGCGCGAGGGCGCCGCGATGCAGGCGCGTTTCGCCGATCCGTACGGCATCGTCCGTGCGGCCGATGGCTCGGTGTACGTCGCCGATGCCGGCGACAACAACCGCATCCGCAGGATCGCGCGCGATGGCTCGGTCACTACCGTGGCCGGGTCGGCCGAGGGCTTTGTCGATGGCGCCGGTGGTGCGGCTGCGTTCAACACCCCGTCCGGACTGGCCATCGACGAGGCCGGTAATCTGTACGTCGCCGACACCGGCAACCACGCCATCCGCAAAGTGTCGCCGCAGGGCACCGTGACGACCATCGCGGGCAACGGCAGCGCCGGCTTCCGCGATGGCCCGGCTGCGCAGGCGCAGTTCAACGGGCCCATTGGTGTCGCGGTTGGCACGGACGGTCGCGTCTATGTCGCCGACACGTACAACGACCGCATTCGCGTGATCGCGCCCGATGGCATGGTCAGCACGCTGGCCGGTCGCGATCGCCCGGGCTACCAGGACGGACTTGGCGCACAGGCGAGTTTCGACACGCCGACCGGGTTGGCGATCGATGCGTTCGGGCGGATCTGGGTCGCCGACACGCGCAACAACGCGGTGCGTCGAGTCACCCCGCGAGGCGATGTCGATACGGTCTTGCACGGCGCGCCGGACGATGCCAATCCGGTCGTGCATCGCCCGCTGAGCCTGGCCATCGCGCACGACGGCGTGGTCTATGTCGCCGAGAACAGTCGCGGCACGGTCCTGCAGTACACGCGTGACGGACGCTGGGCGGTGATCACCGGTGCCAGCCAGGACCAGCGCCTGTCGCGCCCGACCGGACTGGCGATCGATCGCGACGGTGCGCTGTATGTCGCCGATGCCGCCAGCCGTCGCGTGCACCGCATCGTGCCCATCTCGACGGAAGCGACCGCGCCACCGGTGCTGACGGTCGGGCCGGCCGCCGACGCGCCCTTGCCGGACACGCAGGGACGCTGGCCGTTGCGTCCGCAGGACGGTTGGCATGAAGTGGTCGGCACGCTGGGCGAGGTGCGCGGCAACTACCAGCACGAGAGCCGCGATCATCTGCACGGCGGCCTCGACATCCGCGGTGACGTCGGCCAGGAAGTGCTCGCGATCGCCGACGGCAAGGTCACCAGCCCGACCGCGAGCTGGGCCCTGGGCAAGCTGGGCGAAGGACTCGAGCTGGACAGCATCGGCTACATCCACATGCGCGTTGGTCGCACTGCGCAGGGCAAGCCGATCGATCCGGCGCGTTTCCACCTGCTGCTCGACGAAGCTGGCAAGCCCGAACGCGTGCGCGTGATGCGTGGCACGCGCTTCAAGGCAGGCGACGTGCTTGGCACCATCAACGCCATGGCGCACGTGCACCTGAGCGTCGGCGCCCAGGGTTACGAGCGCAACGCCATCGCCCTGGGGTTCCGCGGTTATGCCGACAGCTACCCGCCGCGCATAGACCGGATCGAGCTGTTCGACACCGCCCAGCAGCCGCTGCTGCAGAAGCAGGACGGTCGCGTGCTGCTGGCGCGGTCGTTGCCTGGCGTACAGATCGTGGTCGACGCCTGGGACCAGGTCGACCGCAACCTGCCGCGCCGCCGCCTGGGCCTGCATGCGCTGGGCTACCAGTGGCTGGATGCAACGGGACGGCCGCTGCCCGGTTACGAGGCGCCACGCATGAACATCGCCTTCGACCGCATGCCCGCCGACAACGACGCGGTCAAGGTCGCCTATGCGCCCGGCAGCGGCATCACCGCCCACGGCAGCGCGATCACGCGCTTCCAGTACGTGGTGACCAACACCGTTCGCGACGGCGTGCTGGCCACCGGCCAATGGCAACCGGCGGACCTTGCCGCCGGCGACTACATCCTGCGCATCACCGCCAAGGACTACATGGGCAACTCGGCGAGCGCCGGTCGCGACCTGGCCGTTCGCGTGCAGTAGCCACTTCGCTGTATCGCTGAATTGCCGGGTCGCAGCGCCGCGACCGTTGAACGCAGCACAACCCGCAAACCGCGGGCGTCGACTGCACGCGTTCGCGCTGGCTAGAATTCGCGTTCGCGCGTTGGCGCAGCATGCGAGGCCGTCGAAATGAGTCTTGTGCTGTACACGGGAACCCGCAATGCCTCGAGCTGGGCATTGCGCGCCTGGCTCGCGTTGCGCGAGCAGGGCATCGCCTTCGAGGAGCGCATCGTCGACATCCGCCGGCCGCAACGCAATGAGAACCTCGCCCGCATCGGGCAGTTCTCGCCTCCGGCTGCGGTTCCGGTGCTGGTCGTCGGTGACCACGTTATCTTCGATTCGCTGGCGATCATGGAGTACGCCAGCGAACTGGGCGCGACGCCGCTGCTGCCTGCCGATATCCACCAGCGTGCCAGGGCGCGATCCCTGCTGGCCTGGGTTCATGGCGGCCTGTCCGGCATCTGCTCGCGACTGTCGTTCGAAAGTTCGTTCTATTCGCTCAGGCGTGCGATGACCGCCGATGAGGTCGAGCAGTCCGATCGCGTGTGCCGGGTCTGGGAGCAGGCGCTGGCCGACAGCGGTGGCCCGTGGCTGTTCGGCGCGTTGTCACTGGCGGATCTGGCCTTCGTGCCCGTGGTACAGCGGATCGTGTCGCATCGCCCGGACCTCGGCGGATTTCCGCTTGCGCAGGACTGGTGCCTGCGCCTGATGGCGCGGCCGGCGATGGTGGAATGGATGGACGAAGCCCGGGCCTTGCCGGTGGTCGAGATGGCCGACTACATGCCTTGAACGAGCTGCCCTGAGCCGCAAAGTGCCGCTGCCCAAGCGCGAAGAGCGCCGCGCGGAACTGCAGGCCAACCTCGATGCGATCCGTGCCTGGGATCGCAGCAAGCTGGCCGGGATGAGTGGGTGGCTACCGTCCCCTCTGGCAGCTGAGCCACCTGTGAACGCAGCAGGCGAATGAACGTTTCATCAATCGGCAATCTGTATTTCACGAAAAATTACTCGTGCGCTCGCCACCATGCCGCCTGTTTTTCCGGAAGAGGTGTCGACAGGGTGTTGACCATGCGGATGGATGTTTTCGTGGTGGGCAAAGACGACGGCTATGTGGTGGCGCCCTGTGGCGCACCGTTGCCCGTTGATGAGATGGCCGTCCTGGGCGAGGTGAGCTTCGGCTGGACGCTCGACAGTGACATGGCCGCACCGCGCCTGGACTGGCAGGGCATCGCCAAGGACATCGACGCGCGCGGCTACAGCATCGTGCCGCAGGGCGACGTCGGTGGCTTGCTCGGCGCGCCACAGCAGGAGCTGAGCGCGTTCTACCCGGAGTACCACCTGCGGTTCGCGGCCTAAGCTCGTAAGCCCCTCTCCCGCTTGCGGAGAGGGGTTGGGGTGCGGGCAGTCTCGCCTGGCGCGACGCCGCCCCGTACAGTGGCGGCATAACTTCCTCGCGTCGCCGTCATGCCCAAGCCTGCTGCAAAACCCGCCTCCAAGTCCCGTACCGCCTACGTCTGCTCCGAATGCGGTGCCGATTTCACCAAGTGGCAAGGGCAGTGCGGCGAATGCGGCGGCTGGAACACCCTGAGCGCGTTCGTCGTCGAGCCGGCGGCCAAGGCCGGCGCCAGCGTCGCAGCAAGCCGCCGCAGCAGCTGGGCCGGGCGCGCCGATGCGCCGGCAGTCACCGCGCTGAGCGAGGTCCGCCATAGCGAGGAAGATCGCGTCAGCACCGGCATCGGCGAGTTCGACCGGGTTCTGGGCGGCGGCCTCGTGCATGGCTCGGTCGTGCTGGTGGGCGGCGATCCGGGCATCGGCAAATCGACCCTGCTGTTGCAGGCCATCAGCAAGATGGCCGGGAGCCTGCCGGGGCTGTATGTCACCGGCGAAGAGTCGCTGGCGCAGGTGGCTGGCCGCGCCGCGCGTCTGGGCGTGTCGGTCGAGGGCGTGCATGCACTGGCGGAAACCGGAGTCGAGCGCGTGCTTGAGCATGCGGTGAAGATGCGCCCGGGCCTGATCGTCGCCGACTCGGTGCAGACATTGTGGACCGAAGAACTCAGCGCCGCGCCCGGCTCGGTCGGCCAGGTGCGCGAAAGTGCCGCGCGGCTGGTGCGTTACGCCAAGGAAACCGGAACCGCTGTGTTCCTGGTCGGCCACGTCACCAAGGAGGGCGGCATCGCCGGCCCGCGCGTGCTCGAGCACATGGTCGATGCCGTGCTGTATTTCGAAGGCGAGAGTGGCAGCCGCTTCCGCGTGCTGCGCGCCTTCAAGAACCGCTTCGGCGCGGTCAATGAACTGGGCGTGTTCGTGATGGGCGACAAGGGCCTGCGCGAAGTGCCCAACCCGTCGGCGATTTTCCTGTCCGGCAGCCACAGCCCGCAGCCGGGCAGCTGCGTGATGGTCACGCGCGAAGGCACGCGACCGCTGCTGGTGGAAGTGCAGGCGCTGGTGGATGCCTCACCGCTGTCCAATCCGCGCCGCGTCGCGGTGGGCATGGAAGGCAACCGCCTGGCGATGCTGCTGGCAGTGCTGCACCGACATGGCGGCGTCGGTGTCGGCGACCAGGACGTGTTCGTCAACGTCGTCGGCGGCATCCGTGTGCAGGAAACCGCGGCCGACCTGCCGGTGCTGCTGGCGGTGCTGTCGTCGCTGCGCGACCGGCCGCTGGCCGAGCAGACGGTGGCCTTCGGCGAGGTCGGCCTGTCCGGCGAGATCCGGCCGGTGCCCAATGGCGAGGAGCGCCTGAAGGAAGCGGCCACGCACGGCTTCAAGCGCGCGATCGTGCCCAAGTCGAACGCGCCCAAGAGCGGCCGTGTCGGCGAGATGGAGGTGATCGCGGTGGAACGGTTGGCGGACGCGCTGGAACAGGCCTGAGCCAGACTCGACCCACTACCCGTCGTCCCGGCGAAAGCCGGGACCCACCTTGATCTTGAAGCCAACGCCACTGGGTTCCCGCCTTCGCGGGAATGACGGACTCTTGCCTACACCGCGAACACCACGGTGCGATGCCCGTTGAGCAGGATGCGATCGTCCAGCCAGTAGCGCAGTGCCTGCGCCAGCACGCGGCGTTCGATGTCACGGCCGATGCGGATCAGATCCTGTGGCGTGTCGTGGTGGCTGACCCGCTGCGTGTCCTGCTCGATGATCGGGCCCTCGTCCAGGTCGGCGGTGATGAAGTGCGCGGTCGCGCCGATCAGCTTGACCCCGCGGGCGTGCGCTGCGTGATACGGGCGCGCGCCCTTGAAGCCTGGAAGGAACGAGTGGTGGATGTTGATGCAGCGACCGGCCAGCCGTGTCGCCAGTGATTCCGAGAGCACCTGCATGTAGCGCGCCAGCACCACGAGCTCGGTGCCGGTGTGCTCGATCAATGCCAGAAGCTCGGCTTCCTGCTCATGCTTGCGGCCCTTGGCGACGGGCAGGTAATGAAACGGGATCCCGTCCAGGTCGAGGTACTGGTAGGTTTCGCGAGGGTGGTTGGAGACCACGCCGGTGATCTCCATCGCCAGCTCGCCGATGCGCCAGCGGTACAGCACGTCGGCCAGGCAGTGGTCGAACTTGGAGGCGAGCAGCATCACCCGTCGCGGCACGTCGCGGTCGCGCAGCGACCAGCGCATGCCGAAGCCGTCGGCCAGGGTCGCGAAGGTGTCGCGCAGCGCGTCGATTGCAACGGCCTCCAGCGCGAACACCGTGCGCATGAAGAAGCGATCGGTTTCCAGGTCGTTGTACTGCTGCGCGTCGAGGATGTTGCCCTCGAAGCGCAGCAGGTGCCCGGTCACGGCGTTGACGATGCCGGGGCGGTCGGGGCAGGAGAGGGTGAGGACGTAGTGGGAGGGCATTTCGGCATCGCGTGGGAATCCATGCGATACAACGCAATTCATCAACCACTACGGGCAGCCTGCCCTCACCCCAACCCCTCTCCCGCAAGCGGGAGAGGGGCTATATGGCACGCGCTCACCCCGCAAGCGGGAGGAGGCTATTGCTCCCTTCTCCCGCTTGCGGGAGAGGTGGCCCGAAGGGCCGGATGAGGGCAGCTCCCGGCGTCAGTGCCCGCCAGCCGCCGCCCCGCCGCCGCCGATCTTCGCCGCGAACGGCGGCCTGGCGAACCACACGAACACGATCACCAGCAGGAACAGGATCCCCAGCAGGTGGAAGATCTCGTTGAAGCCGATCTGCACCGCCTGCTGCGAGATCATCTGGTTCAACGCCAGCGCGCCGCGCTGCGGATCGCCCTGGCCCAGCGCCGTCACCGTCTGCTGCATCGCCGGGTCGTAGGCGCTGATACTTTCGGTCAGGCGCGCGTGGTGCACGGTACTTCGCTGGTTCCAGGCCCAGGTCGTCAGCGAGGCGGCGAAGCTGCCGCCCAGCGTGCGCACGAAGGTGGCCAGGCCGGAGCCGGCGGCGATCTCATGCGGTTCCAGGTCCGACAGCAGGATCGTCAGCACCGGCATGAAGAACAGCGCCACGCCAAGACCCTGCCACAACTGCACTTCGGCGACGCGTTCGAAGTTGACGTCGAGGTTGAAACCGGCACGTATGAAGCTGGTACCGGCCATCACGATGAAGGCGAACGTCGCCAGGATGCGCAGGTCGAACTTCGGCGCGTACTTGCCGACCAAGGGCGTCAACAACACCGGCAGGATTCCGATCGGTGCGCTGGCATAGCCGGCCCAGATCGGGGTGTAGCCGAGGTTGCGCTGCAGCCACAGCGGCACCAGCAGGCCGACGCTGAAAAACGCCGAGTACGCCATCACCATCGCCAGCGTGCCGCTGGCGAAGTTGCGATGGCGGAACAGGCGCAGGTTGACGATTGGGTCCTTCTCGGTCAGTTCCCAGATCACGAACACGACCAGCGCGACCGCGGCGACAATCGCCAGCCAGACGATCTTGGTCGAGTTGAACCAGTCTTCGTCGTTGCCCAGGTCGAGCATGATCTGCAGGGCGCCGACGCCCAGTACCAGCATCGCCAGGCCCATGTAGTCCATCTTCGGCTTCTCGTGCCGCTCGGGCCGGCCCTTGAGCTGGCGACCGACGACGATGCTGGAGAAGATGCCGATGGGAATGTTGATGAAGAAGATCCATTCCCAGCTGTAGTTGTCGGTGATCCAGCCGCCAAGGATGGGTCCTGCGATCGGCGCGACCACGGTCACCATCGCCAGCAGGGCGATGGCCTGTCCGCGCTTGTGCGGTGGATAGATCGAAATCAGCAGCGCCTGCGTCACCGGGTACATCGGGCCGGCGACGAAGCCCTGCAGCGCACGCGCCGCGACCAGCAGGCCCATGCTGTTGGCCAGGCCGCACAGCAACGACGCGATCACGAACGCCAGCGTGGCCCAGGTGAACAACGTGCGCTCGCCGAAGCGGCGGGTCATGAAGCCGGTCAGCGGCAGCGCGATCGCGTTGCTGACCGCGAACGAGGTGATGACCCACGTCGCCTGGTTGGCGCTGGCGCCGAGGTTGCCGGAGATGGTCGGCAGCGAGACGTTGGCGATCGTGGTGTCGAGCACCTGCATGAACGACGCCAGGGCAAGACCAATCGTCGTCAACGCCATGTTCGGCGGCCGGAAAGCCGCCTTGGGTTCGGGCGTTACCGGCAGCCCGAACTCTTCTTCCTGTTGTGCAATGGTCGACATGGCGTGCTCAGGCCGCTCAGTTGCGGGCCGCGGTCGGCAGGTTCTGCTTGATGATCTTGCCGATCAGCGCATTGGCGTCGTTGAGCTGCTGCTCGTAGGCGGCCGTGGTGAACAGCGTCTTGCCGCCCTTGCGCGCGTCGGCCAGGACCGCGCCGTCCTGGTCGCGAACGGTCACGTCGACATGCATGCTCAGGCCCAGGCGCAGCGGGTGCTCGGCGAGCTGGCGCGGTTCGATCTCGATGCGCACCGGCACGCGCTGCACGATCTTGATCCAGTTGCCGCTGGCGTTCTGCGCCGGCAGCAGCGAGAACGCGCTGCCGGTGCCCATGCCGAGGCTGGTGACCTTGCCGTCGTACTCGACGCCGCTGCCGTACAGGTCGGCATGCACCTTGACCGGCTGGCCGATGCGCATGCGCGAGAGCTGGGTTTCCTTGAAGTTGGCTTCGACCCAGATCTGCTCCAGCGGCACGATCGTCATCAGCGTCGTACCCGGCTGCACGCGCTGGCCGAGCTGGACCTGGCGCTTGGCGACGTAGCCCGACACCGGCGCGACGATCGCGGTGCGCTGCAGGTTGAGGTAGGCCTGACGCAGCTGCGAAGCGGCCGCTTCGACCTGCGGCTGGCTGCTGACCGTGGTCGAATCGACCAGGGCGCGGTTGCGCGACAGGTTGCCGTTGATCGAGCGCAGCCCGGCTTCGAGCACGGCCAGTTCGTTGCGGGCGTGGGCCAGCTCTTCAGCCGACACCGCACCGTTGCCGACCAGGCCTTCGCGACGCTTGAGGTCGGCGCGTGCGCGGTCGACCGAGGCCTGGCGCGCGGCCAGGTCGGCGGCACCGGCATCGACCGCGCTGTACAGGCCGCGCACCTGGCGCACGGTATTGGCGAGGTTGGCGACGGACTGATCGAAGGCGACGCGCGCATCGTTCGGATCCAGGTGCACCAGCGCCTGGCCGGCGACCACCTTCATGCCGTCGTCGGCGTCGATGCCGACCACGGTGCCCATGGTCTGCGGCACGATGCTGACGACATTGCCCTGCGCGTACGCATCGTCGGTGTCCTCGTGCCAACGTGCGACCAGCATGTACCAGGTCGACCACGACAGGCCTGCGACGACCACGACGGCGAGGAGGATCAGCAGTGCGCGCTTGCGCTTGCCGTTGGACGGGGGCACTGCGCCCTTGGGAGCGTTGGGATTGGGTTCGGTGGTCATGGCGTGGGGGCCTTGGCGAAATCGTTATTAGGGGCAGCGTTATTAGGGGCAGCGTTATTGGTTTCGGTGTCAGGGCCGGGTGCGTTCAGTGCGAGACCGCCGCCGAGGGCGCGGTCGAGATCGATCGATGCGGCCAGGCGCTGGGCGAGCAGCACGGTCAGGATGCGGTCGGCTTCGAGCAGCGGTCGCTGCGCGGCGAGCACATCCAGCTGCGTGCCCAGGCCGGCGCGATAGCGCGAGGTGGCGATTTTCCAGGCGTCCTGCGCGGCGTCGCGTGCCTGCGTCGCCGAGACGATCTGGCCGTCGAGCGAGCGCGCTGCATGCAACGCATCGGCGACTTCGCGCAGCGCGCCGACCAGGGTCTGGTTGTAGCTGGCCACGGCGAGGTCGTAATCGGCATCGCTGCGCGCAAGCTGGTTGCGCAGGCGGCCGCCGTCGAAGATCGGCAGGGTCAGGGCAGGGCCGCCGCCATAGACGAGGGCATCGCTGGAGAACAGGTCACCGAGATTGCCGGCGGCCACGCCGGCGATCGCGACCAGATTGACGGTCGGGTAGAACGCCGCCTTGCTGGCCTTGATGCCCTGTTGCGATGCTTCCACGCGCCAGCGCGCGGCGACCACGTCGGGACGGTGGCCCAGCAGTTCGCTCGGCAGCACCGACGGCACACTCGGCGAGGCGGCAGTAAGCACGCCCGGCTGGGCGATGTCGCGGCCACGGTCAGGGCCCTTGCCGAGCAACGCAGCCAACGCATTGCGGGTAATTTCGATCTCGTGCTCGCTGGCCTGGATCTGCTGCTGCGCACTGGCCACGGCACTCTCGGCCTGGCGGATCTGCAACTGGTTGTCGAGGCCGGCGGCGACGCGCTGGCGACCCAGGTCGAGCAGTTCCGAAGCGCGCGCGTGATCGGCCATGGCGACATCGCGTGCGGAGAATGCCTGCGCGAGGGCCACATAGGTGCGGGCGATGCTCGACGACAACGTCAATCGCGCGGCCTGCGCATCGACTTGCGCTGCACGGGCCTGGCCGACGGCGGCCTGCCAGCGTGCGCGCTCACCGCCCCACAGGTCGAAGGTGTAACTGAAGCTGAGGTTGAGCACCCCGACACCCTGATAGCTGCCACCAAGGGGCGCGGGCGCGATCGTCTCGGGCAACTGCACGCCCGAGTACTGCGCCGCGGCGCCGAGCGTGGGCTTGCGCGCGGCGTCGACAATGCCGGCCTGGGCGATGGCTTGGCGCACGCGCGCATCGGCCGCGTCGAGGCTTGGGGTGCCGGCGAGCGCTTCGGCGATCAGCGCGTTGAGCTGGGCATCGCCGAGCGAGGTCCACCAGTCCTGTGCAGGGAACGCTGCATCAGAGCCGGCGGCATCGGACGCAGCAGCATCGGACAGGCTGCGCTGCGCCTGCAGGCCGTCTGCATCGAGCGGCGTTCCCTCGGGAGCAAGCCCGCGCGAACTCGCGCAGCCGGCGACGAGGACAGCAACGGCCAGTGCGGCGAGCACGGGCTTCAGCCCGCGATGCGGGCGCAGTGCGTAGGGAGTCATGGTCAGGTGTCGGAAAGGGAAAGGTTGTCGCGAACCTGCTCGAGCATCCGCATCAGCAGTTCGCGCTGGGCATCGTCCATGCCGTCCATGGCGCGCTCGCGCACGCGCTGGCCGCATTGGTTGACGTCGAGCCACATGGCCTGGCCGGCGTCGGTCAGGTGGATGTTGATACCGCGCCGGTCCGTGGGGTCGGCCACGCGCGCGACGATGCCGCGCGCCTCGAGCTTGTCGAGCAGGCGCGTCATCGCGCCGGGATTGAGCTCGGCGTAGCGGGCGAGGTCGGTGACGCCGGCGGGGCCGGAGGACAGCAGCTTGAGGGTGATGTACTGGCTGAAGGTCAACTCATGGCCGGCCTTGGCCAGCTCGTACTCCATCCGCCCCCACATGGCGTCGCGGACCTGCCTGAACAGCAGTCCCAGCGTGGAACCGCTGCAGGCGGCGAGGGGTAGCGTTTTCATGGGGCAAGATTTTGTTCGCCCGCGCAATAGTTGTCAATGCAAATATTGTTGCAGCAATGGAACGCCGGGTTGCGCCAGCTGAACAGGGGTCAGGCAGGGCGGCCGAGGACCAGTTCGAGAACGAACTTGCTGCCGAAGAAGGCCAGGACCAGCAGTCCCATCGCCGCCAGGGTCCAGCGCACCGCGGTGCTGCCGCGCCAACCGTAGCGCCAGCGGCCCAGCAGCAGGCCGCCGAAGGCCAGCCACGACAGCACGCTCAGGACGGTCTTGTGGACCAGGTGCTGGGCGAACAGGCTCTCCACGAACAGCACCCCGGTCAGCAGGGTTGCGGTGAGCAGGACGAAGCCGACCGCGATCGTGCGGAACAGCAGCGTCTCCAGTTCCACCAGCGGCGGCAAGGCACGCAGCCATTGATGGAACTCGCGGCGACGCAGGGCCCTTTCCTGCAACCACAGCATCACTGCCAGCAGCGCGGCGATCGCCAGGGTGGCGTAGGCCAGCAGAGCGAACCAGGCGTGCAGTTGCAGGCGCCAGTCCAGGCTTTCGGCGATGACGTGGCCGTGGTGCTGGTACCCGAACAGGGTCAGCGCAGCCAGCGGGAACACGATCACGCCCAGCGCTGCCATGCGGCCACCGGCGCCGACCAGTGTCGTCAGCGCGGCCATGCCCAGCCCGACCAGCGACAACGCCGCGTAGAAGTGCAGGTCGGCGCCGCCGGCCTGATGCCAGGCGATCAGGTGGGCGAGGGCATGCAGCAGCACGCCGGCCACGGCCGGCAGCAGCCACACCCGCGACTTTCGCGGCGATTGCTGGCGCACCCCGGTAACGAGCAGGACAGTGGCCAGCAGATACAGGGCGATGGCGATGAGAACGATTGTCATCGCCGCAGTGTCGCATAGCCGCGAGACGAACCGCAGTGATCGGCGCCGGGTCTTTGCAACCCGAGCGCAGCGAGGGTCTGCTCGTCCTTGGATGCAGAGCTATACTTCGCGCCCCGCTTTGATCCATCCCGCGTTCGCGCGACCCGCAGGTATCCCCCGCATGTTCGAATCCCTGACCCAACGTCTCTCCGGCACCATCGAGCGCCTTCGCGGCCGTGGCCGGCTGACCGAGGAGAACATCCGCGAGTCGCTGCGCGAAGTCCGCATCGCCCTGCTCGAGGCCGACGTGGCCCTGCCGGTGGTTCAGGCCCTGATCGAGCGCATCAAGGTGCGCGCGGTCGGCCAGGAAGTGCTCAAGTCGCTGACCCCGGGCCAGGCGCTGATCAAGATCGTCCGCGACGAGATGTCGGCGGTGATGGGCTCGGCCGCGTCCGACCTCAACCTCAACGTGCCGGCACCGGCCGTGATCCTGATGGCCGGCCTGCAGGGCGCGGGCAAGACCACCACGGTGGCCAAGCTTGCCAAGCACCTGAAGGAAAAGCGCAAGAAGAAGGTGATGGTGGTGTCGGCCGACGTCTATCGTCCGGCCGCGATCGAGCAGCTCAAGACGCTGGCGCAGCAGGTCGACGTGCTGTTCTTCCCGTCCAGCGCCGAGCAGAAGCCCGAGGCGATCGTCAAGGCGGCCATCGACGATGCGCGCAAGTCCTACGTCGACGTGCTGCTGGTCGACACCGCCGGCCGCACCAGCATCGACGAAGCGATGATGGCCGAGATCAAGGCGCTGCACGCCGCGGTCAAGCCGGTCGAGACGCTGTTCGTGGTCGACTCGATGACCGGCCAGGACGCCGCGGTCACCGCCAAGCATTTCGGTGAAGCGTTGCCGCTGACCGGCGTGGTGCTGACCAAGACCGACGGCGACGCCCGCGGTGGCGCCGCGCTGTCGGTGCGCTACATCACCCAGCGTCCGATCAAGTTCATCGGCACCGGCGAGAAGCCCGACGGCCTCGACGTGTTCCACCCGGACCGTATCGCCAGCCGCATCCTCGACATGGGCGACGTGCTGTCGCTGGTCGAGCAGGTCGAGCAGCAGGTCGACAAGGACAAGGCGCAAAAGCTCGCCGAGAAGGTCGCCAAGGGCAAGAAGTTCGACCTCAACGACATGAAGGACCAGCTCGAGCAGATGCAGAACATGGGCGGCCTGCACGGCCTCATGGACAAGCTGCCGGGCATGGGCCAGATCCCGGATTCGGTGAAGAGCCAGGTCACCGGCAAGGAAGTGCCGCGGATGGTGGCCATCATCAATTCGATGACCAGGAAGGAGCGCCGCAACCCCGCGTTGCTGAACGGCTCGCGCCGCGCCCGCATCGCCAAGGGTGCCGGCCTGACCCCGGCCGACGTCAACAAGCTGATGAAGCAGTATCAGCAGATGGAAAAGATGATGAGCAAGCTGTCCGGCGGCGGCATGAAGGGGCTGATGCGGGGCATGAAGGGGATGATGGGCGCACGCGGCGGGATGCCGTTCCGCTGAGGCTGGCCCTCACCCCAACCCCTCTCCCGCAAGCGGGAGAGGGGCTCACACTTCCTTTCAGGGCTTCAGGTCCCTATCAGGGCCAGATCCCTTCTCCCGCTGGCGGGAGAAGGTGCCCGGCAGGGCGGATGAGGGCCGCGCGAAGCGCGCCAGCCCCCTGGACCCCGCCCAGGCCCACTTCCCAGGGCTTTCCCGACCCGGATCAATGGCTTATACTTTTTGGCTTACCTCGCCATTCCGGCGACTGGGCAACACAGGAACTACCGAACCATGGTCAAGATTCGTCTCGCACGCGGCGGCGCCAAGAAGCGTCCCTTCTACCACGTCATCGTCACCGACAGCCGCAACGCCCGTGACGGCCGCAACATCGAGCGCGTCGGCTTCTACAACCCGGTCGCCCAGGGCGCCGAGAAGCGCGTCGAGCTCAACGTCGAGCGCATCGCTCACTGGGTTGGCAACGGCGCGCAGCTGACCGACAAGGTCGCCGTGCTGTACAAGGAAGCGGCCAAGGCCGCGACCGCAGCCTGATCTGCCGGCCGCGCCTGACCGCGCGGCCGATGCTTAGAGCACCTGCATGACTGGCTCCTCCGAGGAGCGCCCAGGGCGCCGCATCCTGCTAGGCAGGGTGTCCGGCGCCTTTGGCATTCGTGGCGAAGCAAAGCTCGAGTCCTGGACCGAGCCGCGCGCCGCGATCTTCAATTACCAGCCGTGGATCCTGCGCGACCCGCAGGGCAACGAGCGCGAGCTGCGCGGCGTGCGCGGGAAACAAACCGGCAAGTACACCGTTGCCAATTTCCCCGACGTCACCGACCGCGACGCCATCGAGGCGATGCGCGGCACCGAGATCTACGTTCCGCGTTCGGCGCTGCCGCCGCCGAGCGAGGGTGAGTATTACTGGGTCGACCTGGAAGGCCTGCGCGTGGTCACCGTCGACGGCGTTTCGCTGGGCGTGGTCTCGCACATCTTCGCCACCGGCGCCAATGACGTGCTGGTCGCGCGCGACGACGAGCGCGAGCGGATGATCCCGTTCGTGGTTCCGCAGTACGTGGCATCGGTGGATTTCGACAACGGCGTGGTCACCGTCGACTGGGACCCCGAGTTCTAGTTCCACCTGCCATGCGCATCGACGTCATCAGCCTGTTCCCCGAGTTCGTCGCCCAGTGCGCCGCCTTTGGCGTGGTCGGGCGTGCCGGCGAGCGCGGACTGCTGTCGCTGCATGGCTGGAACCCGCGCGACTACGCCGAAGGCAACTACCGCCGGGTCGACGACCGCCCCTGCGGCGGCGGCCCCGGCATGGTCATGCTGATCGACCCGCTGCGGGCGAGCCTGCAGGCAGCGCGTGCTGCCGATCCGGCCCCTGCGAAAGTCGTCTACCTGAGCCCCCAGGGCGTGCCCCTGACCCAGGCCAAGGTCCGCGAGCTGGCCAGCCGTGAGCGCCTCATCCTGCTGTGCGGGCGTTACGAGGGCATCGACGAGCGCCTGATCCAGGCAGAAGTCGACGAAGAGATTTCGATCGGCGACTACGTCCTGTCCGGCGGCGAGCTGGCTGCGGCGGTGGTCGTCGATGCGGTCGCGCGGCTGCGCGAGGGCGTGCTGGGCGATGCCGAGTCGGCGGTCCAGGACAGCTTCGAGGACGGGCTGCTGGACTGCCCGCACTATAGCCGGCCGATCGAGCACGAGCTGGGTTCGGTGCCGGAGGTGCTGCTGTCGGGCAACCACGCCCATATCGCCGCCTGGCGGCGGATGCAGGCGCTGGGAAGGACCTGGCAGCGACGGCCGGACCTGCTCGACGAGGCCAGTCTGTCCAAGGCCGACCGCAAGCTGCTGGCGGCCTACCGGGCCGAGCTGGCGGGCGACGGGGGCAAAGCGGACACCACCCCGGTCGCGACCGCTTCCGAGCCTGACCCGGCCAGGGCCAAGTCATAGCCACACAAGGAAAAAAGCCGCTATAATCCGCGGCTTCCATTAGTTCCACCCCTTTAGTTTCAGCCCCTGCCAGACGCGGGTCCACGTGCACTCGCGCTAAAACGACTCCAACAGGCCAAAGCCATGAACAATCCGTCGATCCACACGCTTCTCCAGAATTTCGAAGCCGAGCAGATCAAGCGTCAGCTGCCCGACTTCAGCCAGGGCGACACCGTCGTCGTCAACGTCAACGTCAAGGAAGGCACGCGTGAGCGCGTCCAGGCCTACGAAGGCGTGGTCATCGCGATCAAGAACGCCGGCCTGAACTCGTCGTTCACCGTGCGCAAGATCTCGCACGGCTTCGGCGTCGAGCGCGTCTTCCAGACCCACAGCGCCACGATCGCTTCGGTCGACGTGAAGCGCCGCGGCAAGGTCCGCGCCGGCAAGCTGTACTACCTGCGTGGCCTGAAGGGCAAGAAGGCGCGCATCAAGGAAGATCTCTCGGCCTACTCCAAGTCCGAGTAATCACGCGCAGGTCTTCAAGCCTGCTGCGAACTGCAACGGCCGCCCCAGGGCGGCCGTTTGCATTTGTGCGCTCGCATCATGCGTGCCCGCAAATGGGCGTACGCTCGCAACAGCGACCGTTCCGGCCATTGCCATGGGAGCGCACCCTGGCGAGCCAGCTTCGCCAATGCGAATTCCGCTTCTACGAGGAGCTGTGCGACTTCCTCGCGCCCGAGCGCAGGAGGCGCAGCTTCATGCATGCCTTCGACGGCACGCCGACAGTCAAGGACCGCATCGAATCGCTGGGTGTACCGCACACCGAGGTGGACCTGATCCTGGTCGATGGTGCGCCGGTGGGCTTCGCCCATCGCCTGCACGGTGGCGAACGCGTGGCGGTGTATCCGATGTTCGAGCGCTTCGAGCTCGGCGACGCCTGTCGGCTGCGCCCCACGCCCTTGCGCGAGCCACGCTTCGTGCTCGACGTGCACCTGGGGCGCCTGGCCGCCTACCTGCGACTGCTCGGCTTCGACACGCTCTACCGCAACGACTACGACGACGATGAGTTGCTGGCGATCTCGCGTGCACAGCGGCGCACGCTGCTCAGCCGCGACAAGGGGCTGCTCAAGCGTTCGGCGCTGACGCACGGCGCCTTCCTGCACGCAACCGACCCGCGCCGGCAACTGCGCGAGGTCTGCGACCGCTTCCAGCTCGACGAGCGCATCGCGCCGTTCACGCGCTGCGCGCGCTGCAACGGGCCGGTGGAGTTGCTCGATGGCGACGCCGCGGAACGGCTGCATGCACAGATGGGTTGCCAGCACGACTCGATGAGCCAGTGCGCGCATTGCCGCCAGGTGTACTGGCCTGGCAGCCATCTGCAGAGGCTCAGGCAGCGACTGGCCGAAGTCGGCGTGGCGGTTTAGGGCAACGCTACCGTTTCGTGCTGGCGCCCTCGGCAGCCGACAACGCCAGGCCGCTGGCAACGTCCTCGTCCGTCTCTGCACTAGGGTCCGCCACCGGCGACGGCGGCGTGGCCGGCACTTCGGCCGGCACCGCGACCTCGTGCGGATCCGGCGGCAGCATCCGCGCCTTGCGCCAGTTGCCCCAGCGGTAATACGACAATGCCATCAGCATCGAGCACAGCGCGCTGACCGGGAAGCTCCACCAGATCGCATCCGGCCCGAACGTCGGTTGCAGCAGGTTGGCGAACGGCACACGGATGCCCCACAACGCCAGCGCCAGGATCAGCAGCGGCGGAATCACCGCACCGGTGGAGCGCACCACGCCGGAAACCACGAAGGTCACGCCGAAGAACAGGAACGACCACACCGAGATGTGGTTGAGATGGCGCGCGACTTCGAGCGCGCTGCTGCCTTCGGGCAGGAACAGCGCCAGGGTCCAGCGGTCGAGCAGGATCAGCGGCGCGATGATCGCACCGGTCAGCAGGAAGTTGAACAGCACGCCGGCCTTGGCGGTGGCCGATACGCGGTCCCAGCGATGCGCGCCGACATTCTGCGCGGCCATCGACGAGCACGCCGCGCCGATCGCCATCGCCGGCATTTGCACGTAGGTCCACAACTGCAGCGCGGCGCCGTAGGCGGCAGTAGTGTCGGTTCCGTACTGGTTGACCATGCTCATCATCGCGATCATCGCCAGCGAGATCAGCACCATCTGCAGCCCCATCGGCACGCCCTTGACCACGAGCGCGCGCAGGATCGTCAGGTCGATCCGGAACATGTGCGCGTCGCGCCGGCCCAGCCACAGCGGATGCTTGCGGTGACGCAGGTACAGCAGCAATGCGACCAGGGTCAGCCCCTGCGCCAGCAGCGTCGACCAGGCCGAACCGGCGATGCCGAGCTTGGGGAACGGTCCGATGCCGAAGATCAGCAGCGGATTGAAGGCGATGTCGAGCAGCACCGACACCAGCAGGAAACGGAACGGCGTACGCGAATCGCCGGCACCGCGCAGCGCCGCCGAAATGAAGGCGAACGTGTACAGGATCGGCATCGCCAGGAAGATCACCTGCAGGTAATCCTCGGCGAACTGCAGCGAGGCCAGCGGCGTGCCCATCGCCGCCAGCAGGTACCGCGACAGCCACCAGCCCAGCGCCGCGATCACGACCGACAGGCCGACGAAGAACGTCGCGCTGGTGCCCATGACGCGCCGCGCCTGGGTGATGTCGCGCGCCCCGATTGCCTGCGCGATCAGGATGGTGGCGGCCATGCCGAAGCCGAACACCGACCCGATCAGGAAGAACATGATGTTGTTGGCGTTGGCCGTGGCGGTCAGCGCTTCCTCGCCGAGGAAGCGCCCGACCCAGACCGCGTTCACCGAGCCGTTGAGGGACTGCGCGACGTTGCCGGCGAGGATCGGCAGCGCGAACGCCAGCAGATTGCGGCCGATCGGGCCCTCGGTGAGGTTGTGCTGTCTGGGCGGCATCACGGGACCTGCGAAGGGAAGGGCGGCAAGGTAGCACCCGCGGCGCGAAGTGGCTGTATGCCTTTTTGCAGGCGCGTTTCAGGGCCGGTTCGGTGATAATTCCAATGGCCGATGCAGTGGCCCGCACGCTGGAAGATGCAGTGACACAACAACCCGATCCGATGCAGGCAGTGCGACTGGACGTGTGGCTGTGGGCCGCGCGCTTCTACAAGACCCGCAGCCTGGCCAAGCAGGCGGTGGAGACCGGCAAGGTCGACGTCGGCGGCCAGCGCGCGAAAGCCTCACGGGTGGTGCGCGTGGGCGACGTGTTGCGCGTGGCGCGCGGCGAGGAAACCTTCGAAATCGCCGTGCTCGCGCTCAGCGACACGCGCGGGCCCGCCAGCGCCGCACAGACCCTGTACGCCGAGAGCGAAGCCTCTCGGCTGGCGCGCGAGCAGCTGCGCGCCCATCGCATTGCCGAGCGCAACGGCTACCGTGCACCGGAGAGCAAACCGGACAAGCGTGCGCGTAGATTGATCCGCGCCTTGGGCGATATCGACGCGCTATAGCTGGCGACCACGTCGCGAGGGGCCTCCACGATCAAGTGGGTTCGACCTGCTGATTGCGCTGGAGCGATTGCCCTCGATCAGGCGAAAGTCGCTGGGTCCCCGCCTTCGCGGGGATGACGGTTTTCTTTAGCCCCTCTCCCGCTTGCGGGAGAGGGGTCGGGGTGAGGGCCACCGAAGACCAAGCAACGAAATGCCGAAGCATCGTCCGCCGGGCCGGGGATTGCTCCGCAGTGGGCCATGGATGGCCCACGCCCCGCATTCGGACAGGATGTCCGACTAAGGGGCGGAGCAATCCCCGGCCCGGCGGACGACGCCGCAACGCAGACGCAAGCCCGACACGCAACTGCACCAGCAGGCCCCTCACTTGCGTTCGGGACGACAAGCAACGCCAACCCCAAAAAGAAGGGCGCCCATCGGCGCCCTTCTTGCCCATCAGCCCTTCTTGAGCCTGCTGTGCCTGTAGCCGTACAGGAAGTAAATCAGGAACCCGACCGCCGTCCACACCACCATCAGGAACCAGTTGTGCGCGGTCATCGTCGACAGCAGCGCCAGGCAGCTGAAGATGCCGGCCAGGCAGACCACCCACGCGAACGGAATGCGGAACGGACGCGGCAGGTCGGGCTGCGTGCGGCGCAGGATCAGCACACCGCCGCAGACCGCGGCAAACGCAATCAGCGTGCCCATCGACGTCAGCTCACCGAGCACATCGAGCGGGAACAACGCCGCCAGGATCGCAATGCCAATGCCTGTGATCACGGTATTGATGTGCGGCGTGCGGTACTCGGGATGGATCCGGGTGAACAGCGGCGGCAACAGACCGTCGCGCGCCATGATCATGAAGATACGCGGCTGCCCGATGATCATCACCAGCACCACCGACGACAGACCGATCAGCGCGCCGATCTCGACCACCACCCGCAGCCAGCCCAGTTCCGGATGCGCCGCCACTGCAGTGACCACCGGCTCATCCGTGCCGAGCTGCGCGAACGGCACCAGGCCCGTCATGACCGCGGCCATGGCGATGTACAGCACCGTGCAGATCGCCAGCGACAGCAGCATGCCGATCGGCAGATCGCGCTGCGGCTTGTGCGACTCCTGCGCCGCCACCGACACCGCCTCGAAGCCGATGTAGGCGAAGAACACCAGCGCCGCACCGCGCAGCACGCCTTCAAAGCCGTACTTGCCCGGACCCTCGTTGGCCGGGATGAACGGATGCCAGTTGGCCGGATCGATGTACTTCCAGCCGGCGAAGATCACCAGCAGGATCAGCCCGGTCTTGAGCACGACCATCGCCATGTTCATTGCCGACGACTTGCGGATGCCCACGTAACAAAGCCAGGTCAGCAGCAGTACGATGCCGGCCGCCGGCAGGTTGGCGATCGCGCCGGTCGGCTTGAGCTGCGCGTCCAGCGGCGCACTGACCAGGGCCTGTGGCAGGTGTATGCCGAAGTGATCGAGCAGGCTGAGGAAGTAGCCGGTCCAGCTGACGGCGACAGCGGACGCCGACACGCCGTACTCAAGTACCAGCATCCAGCCGATGAACCACGCAGCCAGTTCGCCCAGCGTCGCGTAGGTATAGGTATAGGCGCTGCCGGAGACCGGCACCATTGCCGCGAATTCGGCGTAGGCCAGTGCGCAGAACGTGCAGCAGATCGCCGCCAGCACGAACGACAGCATGATCGCCGGGCCGGCATGATCCGCCGCGGCCTGGCCGGTGATGACGAAGATGCCGCCGCCGATGACCGCGCCGATGCCCAGCGCGGTCAGACCCCACGGGCCGAGCGTGCGGTGCAGCTCCAGACCCTGCGCATCGGCATGGCTGGCATGGGGGTGTTTGGTGGCCCAGAGTTGTCCGAACATCAGGCGATTCCCGAACCGGCCAATAGCCGGAATTGAAAAGAGTGCGAAACCTCAATGAACAAGGCCGACGGGGTCACCGCCGGCCTTGAGTGGATCAGCGATCAGCGCTGAGCCTTGCGAACCTTGCTGTTGCGGTAACCGTAGAAGAAGTAGATCGCCATGCCGATCGCGGTCCAGCCGGTCATCAGGTGCCAATGCTCCGAGAACGGCTGCCAGAACAGGTAAAGGCAGGCGGCCGCGCCGAGCGGGCAGATGATTGCCGCAGCCGGCACGCGGAACGGACGCGCCAGGTCCGGGCGGCTCTTGCGCAGTACCAGCACGCCGATGGAGACGGTGGCGAAGGCGAGCAAGGTGCCCATCGAGACCAGTTCGCCAAGCAGGCCGATCGGCAGGAAGCCGGCCAGCAGGCAGGCGAACACACCAACAATAATCGTGCCCATGTACGGCGTCTGGAACTTCGGGTGCACCTTGGCGAACACCTGCGGCATCAGGCCGTCCTTCGCCATCGAGTAGAAGATGCGCGGCTGGCCCATCAACATCACCAGGATCACCGAGCTCAGGCCGGCAATGGCGCCGATCTCCACGATCATCTTCAGCCAGGCCAGGGCCGGGTAGGCTTCCAGCGCGGTTGCGACCGGCTTGGGCGTGCTCAGCAGGTGGTACGGCAGCAGGCCGGTCAGCACCAGGGCGACGATGATGTAGATGATCGTGCAGATGACCAGCGAACCGAGGATGCCGATCGGCATGTCGCGCTGCGGGTTCTTGGCTTCACCGGCCGCGGTCGAGACCGCATCGAAGCCGATGTAGGCGAAGAACACCACCGCCGCACCGCGGATGACGCCCGACATACCGTACTTGCCCGGACCTTCGTTCTCCGGAATGAACGGCACCCAGTTGTCGGGGTTGATGTAGCTGGTCGCGAAGGCGACGAACATCACGATGACGATGACCTTGATGGCCACGATCACCGAGTTGACGATCGCCGACTGGGTGATGCCGACGTAGCACAGGCCGCTGAGCGCGGCGACGATGAACACCGCCGGCAAATTGATCAGGCCGCCGGTGTAGACGATGCTGCCGTCGACGACGTTGAGCGGGGCGGCTGCCAGCGAGGTCGGCAAGGCCAGGTGGAAGTATTCGAGGAAGCTGTTGAGGTAGCCCGACCAGCCGACCGCGACGGTCGAGGCGGCGAACATGTACTCGAGCACCAGGTTCCAGCCGATGAACCAGGCGACGAACTCGCCCAGCGTGGCGTAGGAGTAGGAGTAGGCGCTGCCCGAGACCGGCATCATCGCGGCGAACTCGGCATAGCACAGGCCGGCGAGGGCACAGGCGAAGCCGGCGATGATGAAGCTCAGGACGATGGCCGGGCCGGCGTGCTCGGCGGCGGCGTGGCCGGACAACACGAAGATGCCGGCGCCGATGACGGCACCTATCCCCAGCATCACCAGTTGGGTGGCAGTCAACGATCGCTTGAGGACTGCCTCGCCTTGCAGGCTGCCTTCTACGGGCTCACCGGCATCGACGTGCCCGGCGGGCTCCACCGGCTTGGTGATGAAGAGGTCTTTGAACATCTGATTCCCCTGAAATGTGATCTGCCACCCATTCAGGCGGCGAGTGAAACGTATGGGCCGTGGGGGGCGGGCCACCTTAACCCACGCGGGAAAGAAGCGGCAAGCGTGAAACGTCACACCCCTTTGGTATACGCGAAACGGTGCCGGCGCGGTTGCGGCCGCGGGCAAGCAGCCATGTCCGGGGCCGGCGCGATGACGTCAGAACGCCAGGTTGACCGCGACCTGCGGAGACACGATCGCCGCGCTGTTGCGGCCATCGAGCGACACCAGTGCGCCGAAAATCATGCCGGCGTTGTCGGACCAGTGGTACTCCGCCGCGGGGGCGATCGACAGGCGCCAGGACGAAGGCAGGGTCTCGTCGACCAGGTCGTTGCCGGCAAGGCCGCGAACGCGGGTGCTGGCTTCGTGCTCGTACACCAGGTCCGAGGCCAGCGCCCAGTTGCCGTTGATGCTGTATTCCGCTCCCAGGGTGGCGACGACGCCTTGGCCCAGCTCCGCGTTGCCCTTGAACCCGGCATGCGTGTGGTAGCCGCTCTGCCCGTGCAGGCCGGCGTCGGCGCCCGGCAGCCGCCATGCCAGGCCGGCCCGACCGCGCAGGTTGCTGCGTGGCAGGAAGTACGCCTGGCCATCCAGCGCAAGGGTGGTGGAGTCGGCGCCGCTGCCGGTTGGGCCGGGAATGCGCCGCTGTTCGAGACGGTCGTGCTGGCCGGTGGTGAGGTTCTGGTGCGCCGTTACGGTCAGCTTCGGCTGGTGCGCACCACTGCCGTGCGCGAGCAGCCAGGACGCCGACAGTCGGGTGTCGCCGGCGGCGAGATCCCATTGCCCGTCGCGGCCCGGTGCGTAGGCGGCGTTGAGCGTGACGGCAAGGGTCAGGCGATCGGTGGCGCCGTACTGGACCGGTACCGACATCTGCCAGTCGTCGGTGACGCCGTCGACGTCGTGACGATGGCCCTTCGAATCGTAGCGGGCCACGGTCTGCGTGTTGATCAGGTACGGCTCGATGTTGAGCATGCCCTTGGGCAATGGCGGCGCGGAGCTGACCAGCGGGCCGGTGAAGCGGACCTGGTTGGTGTCGGCCGGCGTTTGCGCCTGCACGCTCGTGGCGGCCAGCGCCAGCAGGGTCAGCAGGAGCGGAGTGGGCCATTGCCGGCCATTGAGTTGCAGCAGGGGTTCGCGCACTGCGCCGCGCGCGCAGGGTGGCGTCGTCGTCTCTTCCATAAGGTATCCGGTGTCCGTTCATCCGGATCCTGTCGCACGGCGCCGGGTCCGCGGAATAAGAGTTGTCTCAGTTGATATGGGAAAAGTTCTCGCGCCGCGCGCCCTTCCTCTCCCTTGCGCCGTCAGAATCTCGGAAAACAGCCGTCCGCCAGCCTAAAATGGCGCCATTCCTTCCAGGGCAGAACCGTTGAACACCGATCACGAGGCCAGCGCCACCTTCGGCTCAATCGATTCGCTGCGCGCGGCATTGGCCGATTACGCCAGCCGATGGCCGCAGGAAGCCGAAGCCGCAGGCGACTTCAGCCGGTTCCTGGAGTCGGCCGACACGGTCTTCGATCGCATCCACCTGATCGGCCACTTCACGGCCTCGTCGTGGCTGGTCGACCGCAGCGCGACACGCGTGCTGCTCACGCACCATCGCAAGCTCGAACGCTGGCTGCAGCTCGGTGGCCATGCCGACGGCGACCGTGACCTGTCGCGCGTCGCCCTGCGCGAGGCGGAGGAGGAGTCCGGGTTGACCGGCCTGGACGTGGAGCCGGAGGTGTTCGACCTTGACCGGCACTGGATCCCCGAACGCGGTGAGGTCCCCGGCCATTGGCACTACGACGTGCGCTACGTCGTGCATGCGCGCGACAACGAAGACTACGTCGTCAGCGACGAGTCGCATGACCTGGCGTGGCGCGCGATCGACGAGATCCTGGCCGATCCGGGCAGCGACGAGTCGATGCGCCGCATGGCGCGCAAGTGGCTCGACCGCAATCGCTGGAACCCTCACCTGTAGGAGCGAGCTTGCTCGCGAAAGCCTGTCCGCCGCGGACACGCAGGGTTCGCGAGCAAGCTCGCTCCTACAAGGGTGGCGGTGTCAGTAGAGGATGCGCACCCGCAGCGTTCCCGGAATGCGTGCCAGCTCATCGCGTACCAGCGCCGCCTGGGCTTGCGTCGCGGTGACGTCGATCACCACGTAGCCGACCTTGGGATGCGTGCGCAGGAACTGGCCGTCGATGTTGACGCCCAGGCGCGAGAACACGTCGTTGACCTGCGACAACACGCCCGGCACGTTGCGGTGGATGTGCAACAGGCGCAGGCTGCCGGTGTGCTCGGGCAGGGTCACTTCCGGGAAATTGACCGCCGACAGGGTCGAGCCGTTGTCGCTGTAGCGGATCAGCTTCGCCGCCACTTCCAGGCCGATGTTGTCCTGGGCTTCGAGCGTGCTGCCGCCGATGTGCGGGGTCAGGATCACGTTGTCGAGGCCGACCAGGGGCGACACGAACGCGTCGGCGTTGCCTTGCGGCTCTACCGGGAACACGTCGACCGCGGCGCCGCCGACCTGACCCGATGCCAGGCCCGCGGCAAGCGCATCGATATCCACAACGGTGCCGCGCGAAGCGTTGATCAGGTGCGCGCCCGGCTTCATCCGTGCCACCTGCGCGGCACCAAACATGCCCTGCGTCGCGGCCGTCTCCGGCACGTGCAGGGTGACGATGTCGCTGCGCGCCAGCAGCTCGTCGAGGCCGGCGGCGGCGCGGGCGTTGCCCAGCGACAGCTTGGTCTCGATGTCGTGGAAGATCACCTGCATGCCCAGCGCTTCGGCGATCACGCCGACCTGGGTGCCGATGTGGCCATAGCCGACGATGCCCAGCGTCTTGCCGCGCACCTCGTGGCTGCCGGCGGCCGACTTGGACCAGCCGCCGCGGTGGCATTGCGCGTTCTTCTGCGGGATGCCGCGCATCAGCATGATCGCCTCGGCGACGACCAGCTCGGCGACGCTGCGGGTATTGGAATAGGGCGCGTTGAAGACCGGAATGCCGGCCAGTTCGGCGCTGTCGAGATCGACCTGGTTGGTGCCGATGCAGAAGCAGCCGATCGCGATCAGGCGGCGCGCATGAGACAGCACCTCGGCGTCCAGGTGCGTGCGCGAGCGGATGCCGATGATGTGCGCGGCGGCGATCTCCTGGCGCAGCAGTTCCGGCGGCAGCGATTTGTCGTAGGTCTGGATCTGCGAGTAACCGGCGTTGCGGAAACTCTCCACCGCGGTCGGGGCGACCCCTTCCAGCAGCAGCACACGGATGTCGGACTTCGGGTACGAGGTCTGCAGGCTCACGACGTGTCGGGATGGTGGGATGGGCGTTTGACTATGTCAGAAATCCGGCCTGTTTGCTGCGCTGCATCACTGGCGCCGGGATGTCTCTGCTGGCACGCTAGAGCTCCTCCCCCTGCTGGCAGGGGGAGGTTGGGAGGGGGTAGCAAGGCGCACCAGCGCCGAGCTTGCCGCCAGCGGCAAGCAACCCCTCCCCAGCCCTCCCCTGCATGCAGGGGAGGGAGCAGACCTTCAACCACAGGCATCTTGATGACCGACTCGCTGAAGCGCCTGACTACCCGTGCCCCCGGCCTGCGCCTGAGTACCGAGCCGGGCGACATGGAGCACTACGGTCGCGATTGGACCCGGCGCTGGACGCCGGCACCGCTGGCAGTGGCATTGCCGTCGTCGGTCGAGGAAGTGCAGATGATCCTGCGCTGGGCCAACGAGGAGGGCGTCGCGGTGGTGCCTTCGGGCGGGCGCACCGGGCTGTCGGGTGGGGCGGTCGCGGCCAACGGCGAGCTGGTGCTGAGCCTGGAGCGGATGAACCGCGTGCTCGATTTCAATGCCGTCGACCGCACGCTGACCGTGCAGGCCGGCATCCCGCTGGAGGCCGTGCACAACGCCGCCCGCGAACACGGCCTGGCCTACCCGGTGGACTTCGGCGCGCGCGGCTCGTGCTCGATCGGCGGCAACATCGCCACCAATGCCGGCGGCATCCGCGTGATCCGCTACGGCAACACCCGCGAATGGATCGCCGGCTTGGCGGTGGTGACCGGCAAGGGCGACCTGCTCGAACTCAATCGCGGGCTGATCAAGAATTCCAGCGGCTACGACCTGCGCCAGTTGATGATCGGTTCGGAAGGCACGCTCGGCATCGTCGTCGAGGCGACCTTGCGCCTGACCGATCCGCCGCCGCCGACCAACGTCATGCTGCTGGCGCTGCCGTCGTTCGAGACGCTGATGAAGGTGTTCGCGGCATTTCGCGAGCGGCTGGCACTGGAGGCCTTCGAGTTCTTCACCGACCGCGCGCTGCACCACGTGCTGGCGCACGGCGCGCAGAAGCCGTTCGACGAGGTGCATCCCTACTACGTGGTCACCGAGTTCGCGGTCGGTGACGGGCAGCTCGAGACCGCGGCGATGGCAGCGTTCGAGCATTGCCTGGAGCAGGGGCTGGTCAGCGATGGCGTCATCAGCCAGAGCGATGCCCAGGCTGCACAGCTGTGGCGTCTGCGCGAGGGCATCACCGAGAGCCTGGCGCGCTGGCGCCCGTACAAGAACGATGTCTCGGTGCGGATCTCGGCAATGCCGGCGTTCCTGGCGCAGACCCAGGATCTGCTCGGGCGCGAGTACCCGCAGTTCGACGTGGTCTGGTTCGGCCATATCGGCGACGGCAACCTGCACATCAACGTGCTCAAGCCCGAAGGCATGGACGACGGCGAGTTCGTCGGTCATTGCGAGCAGGTCACCAAGCTGCTGGCACAGGCGCTGGAGCGCCATGGCGGCAGCATCTCCGCCGAGCACGGCATCGGCCTGGTCAAGAAGCCCTACCTGCTGGGCACGCGCAGCGAGGCGGAGGTGGAAGTGATGAGGGGAATCCGCCGCGTGCTGGACCCGAACGGCGTGCTCAATCCGGGCAAACTGTTCGATCCGTAACAGCGATCACGGCCCGCGATCACGGCCCGCCGGCGGATTCGTGAATATCCGTTATCGCGGCGTGGCCGCCCGTGCTTCAAACCGCGCGGCACCCGGTAATCTTTGCCGGTCCAACATCCCCTTCGGAGCCCCGATGAAATCCCCCGTTGTCCTGCTCTCCATTGCGCTCCTGGGCGCCGCGCCCGCCGCCGCGCTTGCCTCCAGCTTCGCCGGAACCTCCGCAGGCGGCAGCTCCGCCTCCAGCGCCAGTTCGGACTCCTCGTCGGGCAACGACAAGGTGGTCCTGGCCGCACGTGACGACGCCGCCAGCTTCGTCGCCAGCGACGGTGCGATCCGTGGCGCCCAGCTCGAGGCAGCACTGCGCCACCTGCGCGAGAACCTGCCGCAGGCGCGCCAGGCCAGCGATATCGAGCTGGCTAAGGCCATCCTGGCGCTGTGAACATCGGCCGCGGCCGCAACCGGCTGGTCCGGTTCGCGGCCTGGCCCCTGCTGGTATTGGGCCTGTGGGTCGGACCGGCCCAGGCAACGCTGCGGCTGCAGGCGGACGAGCGTGGCCTGAGCTCGCCCGAAATCGTGGCTACCGGGCAACTGCTGGAGCAGGCGCAGTCGCGCCTGCCGCCGGCGATGCAGGCGGCACTGGATAGACCGATCGAAGTCCGCTGGAGCGATGCCCTGGACGCCGGTGTCGTCGGGCATGCGGGCCGCAATGAAATCCTGCTTGATCGCGCGCTGCTGTCGGCCATCGCTGGCGGCGACGATCCGGACGCGCGGCACCGTGCCGTGGCGACGCTGCTGCACGAGCTGGCGCACATGTACGACCGCGTCGCGCCGGGCGGCCCGATGTCGCGCGACCCGCGCCTGCTCGACCTGGCCGGCTGGCAGGTCCGCGCGACGCGCATGGGCACAAAACTCGCGGGCCGACGCGAGAACCGCTTCGTCGACCGCAGCCCCGACCGCTACGAGCTGACAGCGCCGGCGGAGTTTGTCGCGGTCAATCTCGAATACTTCCTGCTCGATCCGGGCTATGCCTGCCGGCGCCCGGCGCTGCATCGGTATTTCTCCGAGCGGATGGGTTCGAAGGAGGGCTCCACGCAATGCGCGTCCGACTTCGTTTACGTCGACGCCGGTGACGGTGGCAACGACGCGCTGGCGGCGCTCGATCCGCAACGCGTGTACGAAGTCGACTATCTGCTGGCCGACAGCAACGACCAGGTGATGAGTCGTTGGGGCCACAGCATGCTCCGGCTGGTGGTGTGCGCGCCCGGGCGGGAACCGGGGCCGGACTGCCGCCTCGATCTGCAGTATCACCTGGTGCTGTCGTTCCGCGCGTTCGTCGACGACGTCCAGCTGTCGAGCTGGCGCGGACTGACTGGCCGCTACCCCTCGCGACTGTTCGTGCTGCCGCTGACCCAGGTCGTCGACGAGTACACCAAGGTCGAACTGCGCGGCCTGCGCTCGACGCCCCTGCGGCTGCAGCGCGACGAGATCGCCGGGCTCCTGGAGCGCGCCGCGCAGCTGCACTGGAGCTACGACGGCCGCTACTACTTCGTCAGCAACAACTGCGCGGTGGAAACCTACAAGCTGCTGCACGACGGCGTACCAAGGCTGGCATCTGCCGACATCGGCAGCATCACCCCGACCGGAGTGCTGCATCGGCTCGAGCAGGCCGGCGTTGCCGATTCGACGGTGTTCGACGATCCAGCCGAAGCGTTGCGGCTGGGCTACCACTTCGAATCGCTGCGTCCGCATTTCCAGCAGTTGTACGCGGTGGCGCAGGCGCAACTGGACCTGCGGCAGTCAAAAGTCGAGGACTGGATGGCGCTCGATCCGGCGCAGCGGCGGCCGTGGCTCGAACGCACCGACCTTCGCAGCGGTGCGGCGCTGCTGCTGCTGGAGCAGGCGGCGCAGCGCCGCCAGCGCCTGCAGGTGCAGGAGGCGCTGAAGCGCAAGTACCTGGGAACCAACGCGCATCCGGCGGAGGTGGCCGTGCTGCGGCGCCTGCTGCAGGAAGGCGCCTACCTGGGGCGTCCGGCGCAGTTGCTCGAAGGCCCCGGTTACGGCCTGCCGCAAGCGCACGAACGCGCGACGCTGGCGATCGAGAGCGAGCGGCGGCGCACCCAACTCAAGCAGTTGCGTGCGGACGTGGAGGAGGGCGCGCGTCAGTTGATGTCGCCGTCGCAACGGGCGCTGCTCGATGGGATTGCCGTCAACAGCGACCTGCTGGGACGGCGGTTGCGCGCGCTGCACGCAGCCGAGGGTGGCGTGCAGTTGCCTTGACGCGGGTCACCCGTCACCCGTCACCCGTCACCCGTCACCCGTCACCCGTCACCCGTCACCCGTCACCCGTCACCCGTCACCCGTCACCGTAACACCCGTCATCCCGGCGAACGCCGGGATGACGGTGAGGGGGCGAGTAGGAGTGGTTGGCGCCGGATGTGTCGGCGTCAGTCCGCGCGACCGGCAAACTCGCCGGTGGTGGTATTGACCAGCACGCGTTCGCCGTTGCCGATGTATTCCGGAACCATGATCTCGATACCGGTCGACAGCTTGGCCGGCTTCGGACGCTTGGTCGCGGTGCCGCCCTTGAGTTCCGGAGGCGTCTCGATCACTTCGATCGCCACGCTCTGCGGCAGCTGCAGCGCGACCGGTGCGTCGTCGATGATCTGCACGTAGCAGCCGCTCAGGTCGGCCACGATATAGCCGGCAAGGTCGCCGACGACATCGGCGTCGAGCGTGTACGGGGTGTAGTCCTCATCGTCGAGGAACACGAACGCGTCGCCGTCCTTGTACGAGAACGTCGCCTGGCGGCGGCTGAGCTCGACTTCCTTCACCTCATCGTCGCCGCCCATGCTGACGTCGAGCTTGCTGCCGCCCGGCACGCTGTACATGGTGAAGCGGAACTTGACGTTGCCGCCACGGCCTTGCGGTGAGCTGCGCTCGATGTCGCGGATCTGGTAGACCGCGTTGTTGTACTCGACAACGTTGCCCTTCTTTACGTCGTAGGCTTTCATTTGTGACCTTTGCTCTGTGTCATCTGGTCTGTGTCATTCCGAGCTCAGCGAGGAATCTGCTGTTGACGCTCGTGAGGCAGTGAAGCAGGTCCCTCGCTGCGCTCGGGACGACAGCGGTGGGTTACTTCGGCGCCAGGCGCGTCGCACCGTCGAGCCGGATGGTCTCGCCGTTGAGGTAGGTGTTGCGCAGGATGTAGGCGACCAGGTCGGCGAACTCCTCCGGCTTGCCCAGCCGCGACGGGAACGGAATCGACGCCGCCAGCGACTGCTGCACCGAGTCGGGCATGCCGTCGACCATCGGCGTCCAGAAGATGCCCGGCGCCACCGTCATCACGCGGATGCCGAAGCGCGACAGTTCGCGCGCCATCGGCAGGGTCATGCCGACCACGCCACCCTTCGACGCGGAGTAGGCGGCCTGGCCGATCTGGCCTTCATAGGCGGCGACCGATGCGGTGTTGACGATCACGCCACGCTCGCCGTCGATACCGGCCTCGTTGTGCTGCATCAGCGCGGCAGCGGCCTTGGCGACGTTGAAGCTGCCGACCAGGTTGACCATCACCGTGCCCTGGAACTGCGCCAGCGGCATCGCGCCGTCCTTGCCCAGCACACGACCGGCGCCGAGGATGCCGGCGCAGTTGATGGTGGCGTTGAGGCCACCAAGGAAATCGCTGGCGGCGGCGACATTGGCAGCGACGTCGGTTTCGCTGGTGACGTCGGTCTTGAAGTAGCGGGCCTTGTTGGCGCCTAGCGCGGACACGGCGGCGGCACCCTTGTCGTCGTTGACATCGAACAGGGCCACCTTGGCGCCATTGGCGACCAGGTGCTGGGCGACGGCGAGGCCAAGGCCGGAGACGCCGCCGGTGACGATGGCGCGGACAGTATCGAGTTGCATGGGGCTGGTCCAGGGACGCGGAAAGAAGGGATTTTACCGGACCGGCCCATCTGCGGCGGATCCCCCTCTCCCTGGCCGCCTGCGGCGGCCGTCCCTCCCCCACAAGGGGGGAGGGCAAATCCCCTCTCCCCTTGTGGGAGAGGGTGCCCCGAAGGGGCGGGAGAGGGGGCGTTTGCTCCTTCCTATCAACAGTGGAGGTCATCCCCGCCGGTGGTTCCTACCCGGTACGAAGCTCCCGATGGCGAAGGAGCGTCTCCAACGAGCACAAGATGCAGAAGATCCCGAGCTGTGCGATCGCGCTCTTCCCAGATATCAGACCGATTGTCGTCAGGACGACGCCACACGCTGCCAAGCCCGAGGCCGCCAAGGGGAGCAACGCGCCAAACAGCCGAGATTGGCCCGGCACGCCGATTGCCAACTCCACCGGCAAGAACAGCAGCGATATGGGGATGTAAGCAAGGGCAACTTGACCAAACGCAGGACCAATACCACCCCAAGCGAACGACAGCCCTAAGATGCCCCCCACGATCAGAGCCAAGTAAAACGCCACTCGTGCAGGCCAGATCGCGTTTCCCTTGGTCATCACGGCATCCAGCGTTCGAAAGCGCAAGCAGCACCGTGAGGCACGCGCATGAAGTCTTCTCTCAGCCCTTCCCCATCGCTGCCGTCCGATAAACCAGTTTCAACTCCTCAGGCAGCAACCCCGGTGCGAACAGGAAGCCCTGGCCGATGCTCACCCCCAGTTGCAGCAGGAACGCCCGATGCTCCTCGGTCTCAACGCCTTCGGCGACCAGGGTCAGGCCGAGGCTGCGGGCGATGCCGGCGACGGCCTGGCAGACCGCCACGTCGGACTGGTTGCCCGGTACGCCCTGGACAAACAGCTGGCTCAGCTTGAGGCCGTGGATGGGCAGCCGGCGCAGGTAGTTGAGCGCGCTGTAGCCCTCGCCGAAATCGTCGATCGTCAGCATCACGCCCATCTCGCGCAGTGCGGCGAAGGTGCGCAGGGTGTCGGGTGCGTCCTCGATCAGCACGCGCTCGGTGAACTCCAGTTCCAGCGCGCTGCCAGGCAGGCCGTACTCGGCCAGGGCCGAGCTGACGCTGCTGGCCAGGTCTTCGCCGAGGAACTGCCGGTACGACACGTTCACCGCCACGCGCGGCACGGCCAGTCCGCCTTCCTGCCATTCGCGCAGTTGCCGGCAGGCTTCCTGCAGCACCCAGTCGCCGATGCCGACGATGTCGCCGGTGGTTTCGGCGTGGTCGATGAATTTGTCCGGGCGGATCTCGCCCAGCGAATGGTTGCGCCAGCGGATCAAGGCTTCCGCCGCGACCATCGCACCGGTGGTGAGGTCGACCTGCGGCTGGTAGACGAGGTGGAACTCTTCGTTGTTGACCGCCCGGCGCAGGTGCGTCTCCAGCTGCAGCCGATGCAGTTGCTGCTCGGCCAGCTCCGGCGTGAACGCCTGCCAGCCGTTGCGGCCGCGGCGCTTGCTGTCGTACATCGCCACGTCGGCGCTCTGGATCAGCTGCTGCGAGCGCACGCCGTCGAGCGGTGCCTGGGCGATGCCGATGCTGGCGGTGATGCTGAACTCCTCGCCGTCGAGGCGGAAGCTGTCGCCGAATATCTCCAGGATCGCATCGGCCAGCCGTTCCGGGCGCGAGGGATCGCTGCCGGTTTCGCAGATGATCAGGAACTCGTCGCCGCCGAATCGCGCGATCAGTCCTTCGTTGCCGATCGCGCGCTGGATGCGGCGACCGGCCGAAGCCAGCAGGCGATCGCCGGCGGCGTGGCCGAGCACATCGTTGACGACCTTGAAGCGATCCAGGTCGACATAGAGCACGGCCAGGGTGTCGCGCAGTGGATCGTCGAGGCGGCTTTCCAGTTCGGCCAGCACCGCATCGCGGTTGAGCAGGCCGGTGAGCGGATCGCTGCGCGCCTGCACGCGCAGCGTTTCCTCGTCGTGCTTGCGCTCGGTGATGTCCTGCATCGTGCCGGTCAAACGCGAGTTGAGCGGATCGGCGGCATCGGCCTCGCCGATCACGCGCAGCCAGAAGCCGCGGCCGTCGGCGCGGTGGCCCTGGACTTCGAGTTCGAGCTTGCGCCCGAAGGAGATCGCCTGGCCCAATGCCGCGCGCAGGCGCTCGCGATCCTGCGTGCGCAGGCAGGCGAGCATGTTTTCGATGGTCGACGGGGCCGGGCGATGGCCGAGGATGCGTTGCGCCTCGTCGGTCAGGTACAGCCGGTCCGGGCCGACTTCCCATTCCCAGCCGCCGATGTGCGCCATCGCCTGGGCGCGATCGAACAGGGTGCTGTCGCGCTTGAGCGTGGTGATGTCGGAGAACAGCGACAGCACCTGGTGCGGCTTGTCGCCACCCGGGGGGAACTGCGGCACCGCGGTCACCGACATCCACATCAGCTGCTGCCTGGCGCGGTGGTACAGGCCGAGCACGGTGCTCTCGCTGATTCGTCCTGTCTTCAAGGCGCGATGCGAAGGGTACATTTCGGGAGGCAGCTGCCTGCCGCGCTCGTCGACGACCATCCAGTTGTCCTCGCGCAGCGCATCGTTGACCGACTCGCCCTCGCCGACGCCGAGGATCTTCATTGCCGCCACGTTGGTGTAGACGATCTGCAGATCGGCGTCCTGGATCAGGATGCCGCGGTCCATCGCTTCCATCAGTTCGCGGTAGCGCAGTTGCCCGGTGAGCCGGCTGCTGAGATCGCGCGCGACCGCGACCATCGCCTTGCGACCGTCGTACAGCAGCGGCCCGGTGTGGACCTCGACCGGAAAGCGCGTGCCGTCGGCGCGCATGTTGGTGACCTCGACCATGTAGCTGCCGCCGCGGTTGAGCGTCTCCAGCACCGGGACCATGTGGTCCTGCGGCAGGTCGGGGTTGATGGTTTCGATCGGTTGGCCGACCAGGTCCTCGCGCGGGCGCCGATAGGATTCCAGCCCGGAGCGATTGAGGTCGAGCACGGTGCCGTCGTAGGCAATGATGCTGACCGGGTCGGGCAGGGCGTCGAACAGGTCGCGATAGCGCTGGCGTTCCGCATCCGCTTCGGCGCTGGACTCCTGCAACGCCTGGCGTGCCTGTTGCAGGAGCGCGCGTGTAGCTTCGGAAAGCGCACCATCGTGCGCGAGCGCCTGGTCGATGGCTGCCAGCGTGGCCGCCGCATCGGCCGTGGCCGGCGATGACGAGGGCATGGCCGCTGGCGCCTTCGGCGTCATGAGGCCGCGAGCGCCTTGCCGACCCGGCTGCCGGTTTCGCGCCCGAGCAGGGCGGCGAGCCAGCGGCCGGTTTCCGCCAGCGCGGGCAGGTCGATGCCGGTCTCGATGCCGAGCCCGTGCAGCATGTAGACGACGTCCTCGCTGGCGACGTTGCCGCTGGCGCCCTTGGCGTACGGGCAGCCACCGGTGCCGGAGACGGCTGCGTCGACCACCGCGATGCCTTCCTCCAGGCACGCGAGGATGTTGGCCAGCGCCTGGCCGTAGGTGTCGTGGAAGTGCACGGCGAGCGCGCCGATCGGCACTTCCTGTGCCACCGCCAGCAACATCGCGCGTGCCTTGCCGGGGGTGCCGACGCCGATCGTGTCGCCAAGCGACACTTCGTAGCAGCCCATGTCATGCAACGCACGCGCAACGCGTACCACGTCGGCCAGCGGCACTTCGCCCTGGTACGGGCAGCCGAGTACGGTGGAGACATAGCCGCGCACCGCCACGCCGTCGGCGCGTGCGCGCTCCATCACCGGGATGAATCGCTGCAGCGATTCGTCGATGCCGGCGTTGATGTTGCGGCGGTTGAATTCCTCGGAGGCGGCGGTGAACACCGCGATCTCGTCGACGCCGGCGCTGCGGGCGCGTGCATAGCCCTGTTCGTTGGGCACCAGCACCGGATAGCGCACGCCGGGCCGGCGATGGATGCCGGCCAGCACTTCGGCGGCATCGGCAAGCTGCGGCACCCACTTGGGGCTGACGAAACTGGTGGCCTCGATGCTGCGCAGGCCGGTCGCCGACAGGCGATCGATCAGTTCGATCTTGTCGGCGGTGGCGACGTTGGTTTTCTCGTTCTGCAGGCCGTCGCGCGGGCCTACTTCGACGATCCGGACCGAGCGCTTCATGACGCCAGCGCCACCAGCACGGCGTCGGCCTCGACGAAGTCGCCGGCGGCCGCACGCACTTCGGCGACCGTGCCCGCGCGCGGCGCCTTCAGGCTCAACTCCATCTTCATCGCCTCGATCACCATCAGCTCCTGTCCTGCCTCGACCTCATCGCCCGGCGCCGCCTTCACCAGCACCACCCGCCCGGGCATCGGCGCGAGCAACCGGTTGCCGGTGCCGACCGCGCTGCTTCGCTCCGGACGATACATCGGCACCGCCTGAAGACGGAGTCGACGACCGCCGTCATGCACGACGATGCGCCCGTCGTGCATGGTCCCGCCGTCTCCCGCGCTGTTGGCGGGGGGCGCATCCATAGCCAACGTAAAGCGGCGGCCGCGTCCGTCAATGCGCAGGCTGAGGGCGTCGCCGGCCTCGTTGCGGGCGCCTTCGACAGTGTGGATCCGGTCCGCGTGCTCGATGCGGTAGCTGCCGTTGCTGCCCTGCGCATGCAGCTCCAGGCGCCGTTCGCCCTGCAGGAAGGCCAGGCTGCGGCGGCTGCCGTGCCCCAGGCGCCAGCCATCGGCGATGGCCCACGGCGAGGACGGGTCGGTCGATGCGCCGGCGCGCTCCAGGGACTGGCGCTCCTGGACCAGCAGTTGCGCCGTGGCGGCCGCCAGCAGCAGGTCCTGCCCTGTGTCATCACTGGCGGCGTCGCCGGCCTGGATGAACTCGTCAAGGTGGCGGTCCAGGTAGCCGGTGTCGATGCGGCCTTCTACGACCGCCGGATGGCGGACCAGGCGTTCGAGGAACTCGATGTTGGACTTGGGCCCGGCAATGTCGCACTGCGCCAGTGCCGCACGCAGGCGGGCGAGGGCGCGCGGACGGTCGGCGTCATGGACGATGAGCTTGGCGATCATCGGGTCGTAGAAGATCGTGACGGTATCGCCCTCGATCACGCCCGAGTCGATGCGCACGTGCGGATCGGTCGCCGGCAACCGCAGCCGTTCCAGGCGTCCTGAACCGGGCAGGAAGCCGGCATCGGGGTCTTCGGCGTACAGCCGCACTTCGATGGCGTGGCCTTGCTGTGCGATCTGGTCCTGCGCCAGCGGCAGCGCTTCGCCGGCGGCGACGCGCAGTTGCCATTCGACCAGGTCCAGGCCGGTGACGAACTCGGTAACCGGGTGCTCGACCTGCAGGCGGGTGTTGATCTCCATGAAGTAGAAGCCACCCGGCTTTCCATCAGCATCTTGGCCGACGATGAACTCGACGGTGCCGGCGTTGACGTAGTCGATCGCGCGCGCGGCCAGCACCGCGGCCGAGCCCATCGCATCGCGCAACTGCGCCGATAGGAACGGCGAGGGCGATTCCTCCAGCACCTTCTGGTAGCGGCGCTGCGCCGAGCATTCGCGCTCGTTCAGATGGAGGGTGTGGCCGTGGCTGTCGCCGAACACCTGGATCTCGATGTGGCGCGGGCGCTCGACATAGCGCTCCAGCAGCACGCGATCGCGACCGAAGGCATTGCGCGCCTCGCGCTGGCAGCTTTCCAGGTTGGCGGCGAACTCGCCGCTGTCGCGGACGATGCGCATGCCCTTGCCTCCGCCACCATGCGCGGCCTTGATCATCAGCGGGTAACCGATCGCGTCGGCTTCGCGCTGGAGCACGTCGGGCGACTGGTCCTCGCCGGTATAGCCGGGAACCACCGGCACGCCGGCGGCCTGCATCAATTCCTTGGCACCGGCCTTGCTGCCCATCTTGCGCATCGAGGCTGCCTTGGGCCCGATGAAGACGACGCCGGCCGCTTCGACCGCATCGGCGAAGTCGGCGTTCTCGCTGAGAAAACCGTAGCCGGGATGGATCGCCTGTGCGCCGGACTTGAGCGCGACTTCAAGGATCGCATTGCCACGCAGGTAGCTCTCGGCCGGGCGCGGCCCACCGATCGGCCACGCCTCGTCGGCCAGGCGCACGTGCTGCGCGTCGGCATCGGCCTGCGAGTACACCGCGACGGTGGCGATACCGAGACGGCGGCAGGTGCGGATCACGCGACAGGCGATCTCGCCACGGTTGGCAATCAGGATCTTGTCGAACATGGACTAGCGCTTGCTCCTGGTTTAAGCCCTCCCCTTCAAGGGGAGGGTTGGGAGGGGATGGGTTCCAGCTGCCGCAGCGCATCCAGAATCACCTCGACCACACCCTCGACATTCTCGAATACTTCGTTGTTGCAGAACCTCAGTACCATGAATCCCGCGTGTTGCAGCAGCTGTGTCCGCGCCCGGTCGTAAGCCACCTCATCGGCGTGCTGGCCGCCATCGAGTTCGATGACCGGCTTCCGCTCCAGGCACGCGAAATCGGCTTACACGGCCCAGCGGGGTTTGCGCTTTTCCAGGAACGCGCCAAGGCCTTCCTGGCCTTCGGCCGATACTCGCAGACCGGCGATGAGCGCGGCATTGTCGGTGTCGAGGCGATCGCGGTCGCGTTCGCCGGCGACTCTGCGGATCAGGGTCTTGGCGGTTGCCGAGGCCACGGGGCCGGCCTTCAGCAGCAGGTCGATCTGGCGCTGCACCGCCTGGTCGAGCTCGCCGGCCGGGACGACCTGGTGGACAAGGCCGATCTGCAGCGCAGTGTCCGCGTCGAAGATCTCTGCGGTAGCGAACCAGCGCCGTGCCTGGCGCGGTCCGAGCGCCTCGATCACATAGGGCGAGATCACCGCCGGCAGCAGGCCAAGCTTGCTCTCGGTCAGGCCGAACTTCGCCTCGGCAGCGGCGATGGCGATATCGCAGCAGGCGACCAGGCCGACGCCACCGCCGAACGCGGCACCGTGCACGCGGGCGATGGTCGGCTTGGGCAACTCGTCCAGGGTGCGCATCAGGCGGGCAAGGGCGAGGGAGTCGTCGCGATTCGCCGTCTCGCTGGCCGCGGCCATGCCGCGCATCCAGTTGAGGTCGGCGCCGGCCGAGAAAGAGGCGCCTTCACCCTCCAGCACGACCACCCGTACGCTGTCGTCGGCGGCCACCGCCTCCAGCGCCCCGGTCAATGCCGCGATCACCATCGCGTCGAAGGCGTTGTGCAGGTCCGGTCGGTTCAGGCGCAGGCGGGCGACGGCCCCTTCGCGCAGGTTCAGCAGGGGATGGGTCATCGGCCTGGGCTTGTTGGACTGTGGCGAATCATAGCCGCTGGCCCGCTGGACCCGTGCGTTCGCGGGCGGTGGTGTAGAATTGAGAACAATTCCCATTTGGCGCCTTGGCCCGATTTCGCCTCCCGGGCCGGCTTGCAGGTGAACCTTGAAGCTGTCCGAATTGCCCCGTCGTACCGTCGCCACTGTTGAAAGCGTCGAGGACCACTCGCCGAACGATTCGATCGCGCGTCGCCTGCGCGAGCTCGGTTTCGTCCATGGCGAGCGCGTGGAGGTGATGGCGGCCGGCCCGGTGTCGGCCGAGCCGCTGCTGGTGCAGATCGGCTTCACCCGCTTTGCATTGCGCCGCAGCGAGGCCGCGCGCGTGCGCGTGCAGTCCGCCGGCGACGGCAAGCGCATCAACGGCTTCGACCCGGAAGAGGGCCAGGCATGAGCACTGCCGACGCCATCCGTGTCGCACTGGTCGGCAATCCGAACTGCGGCAAGACCGCGCTGTTCAACCAGCTGACCGGCAGCCGGCAGAAGGTCGCGAACTATGCCGGCGTGACTGTCGAGCGAAAGGAGGGTCGCTTCCATGCGCCGTCCGGACGCCACTACGCCGTGCTCGACCTGCCCGGCGCCTACAGCCTGCACGCCGCCAGCCTCGACGAGGCGGTGACGCGCGACCTGTGCCGCGGTTTCTACCCGGGCGAGCCCGCGCCGGACGTGCTGGTGTGCGTGGTCGATGCGACCAACCTGCGCCTGCACCTGCGCTTCGCCCTGGAAGTGCGCGAACTGGGTCGGCCGATGGTGGTGGCAGTCAACATGATGGACGCGGCCAAGCGTCGCGGCATCGACATCGACCTGGCCGTACTCGAGCGCGAGCTCGGCGTGCCGGTGGTGCCGACCGTGGCCGTGCGCAGCGGCGGCGCGCGCGAACTGGTGGCGATGCTCGACAGCGTGGCCGACAAGCTGCACGAGCCGCGTGTGCACCTGCCCGTCAACCTCGCCAATGACGCCGACGCGCTGCACGCCGAAACCCGGCGTCTGCTCGAACTGGCCGTGGCCATGCCGCGCCGCACCGCCGAGATCGACGACGCACTCGATCGCTGGCTGCTGCACCCGGTGCTCGGCCTGCTGTCGCTGGCGGTGGTGATGTTCCTGATCTTCCAGGCGGTCTACGCCTGGGCGACGCCGCTGATGGACCTGATCGAGGCCGGCACCGGCGCGACTGGCGACTTCGTCGGCGCGATGCTGCCCGACGGTCCACTGCGCAGCCTGCTGGTCGACGGCATCATCGCCGGCTTGGGCAGCGTGATCGTGTTCCTGCCGCAGATCCTGATCCTGTTCGCCTTCATCCTCGCACTGGAGGAGTCGGGCTACCTGCCGCGTGCGGCATTCCTGCTCGACCGGATGATGGCATCGGCGGGTCTGTCGGGCCGTTCGTTCATTCCGCTGCTGTCGAGCTTCGCCTGCGCGGTGCCCGGCATCATGGCCACGCGTTCGATCCAGGACCCGCGCGACCGGCTTGCGACGATCCTGGTGTCGCCGCTGATGACCTGCTCGGCGCGGCTGCCGGTGTACGCATTGCTGATCGGCGCCTTCATTCCGCAGAAGCAGGTGCTGGGTGTCCTCAACCAGCAGGGCCTGGTGCTGTTCGGCCTGTATGCGGCCGGCATCCTCAGTGCGCTGGCGGTGTCGTGGGTGATGAAGAAGTGGCGCCGCGACAAGAGCGAGCACGCGCTGCTGCTGGAGCTGCCGTCGTACCGCATTCCGCACCCGCGCGATCTGCTGATCGGCCTGTGGGAACGCGCCTGGATCTTCCTGCGTCGCGTCGGCGGCATCATCCTGGCGCTGACCATCCTGCTGTGGTTCCTGCTGTCGTTCCCGGGTGCGCCGGCGGGCGCCACCGGCCCCGCCATCGACTACAGCTTCGCCGGCCGCATTGGCCACGCGATGACGGCGGTGTTCGCGCCGCTGGGCTTCAACTGGCAGATCTGCATCGCGCTGATTCCGGGCATGGCCGCGCGCGAAGTGGTGGTGTCGTCGCTGGCCACGGTCTATGCGCTGTCGGCCGCCAATGACGATGCCGCCACGCAGGCGCTGACGCCGCTGATCAGCGACGGCTGGTCGCTGGCCACGGCGCTGTCGCTGCTGGTGTGGTTCATCTATGCGCCGCAGTGCATTTCGACGCTGGCCACGATCAAGCGCGAGACCAACTCGTGGAAGCAGGTGGGCATCAGCGCCGGCTACCTGTTCGTGCTGGCCTACCTGGCCTCGATGCTGACCTACCAGATCGCCGTGGCGCTGGGGGCAGGGTGAGCATGGACGCCGGCCTGCTCGCGCAGTACCTGGTCATCGTCGTGGCGGTGGTGATCAGTGCGGGCTTTGTGGCGCGGCGGCAGTTTCCCAACGCGGTTCGCCGGTTGCGCATCGCGCTCGCGGTACCGATGGTGCGCGACGGGCAGCCCGCCTGGTTGCGCACGCTGGGACGTCGCATCGCGCCGCCGGCGAGCCTGGGCGACGCCAGTTGTGGCGGCTGCGACAACTGCGGGCCGACGCCACCGCGCAAGCATCAATAACCGTCATCCCCCCCGCGAAGGCGGGGACCCAGCGCCTCCGCTCCAGATCGTCACCCCCGCGAAGGCGGGGACCGAGCGTCCCCGCTCCAGATCGTCATCCCCGCGAAAGCGGGGACCCAGCGCCTTAGCCTGACCATTGCCGATACCCGCACCGTCATCCCCGCGTAGGCGGGGATCCATGGACGTTGGTTTCGCACACGAAGAGCAACAGCAAAATGGATCCCGGCGTTCGCCGGGATGACGTGATGGGGCGGAAGGGTGGTGGGCCTGGGTCCCGGCGTTCGCCGGGATTACGTGATGGGACGGAAGAGTGGTGGGCCTTGATCCCGGCGTTCGCCGGGATGACGTGGCAGAGGGGACGGGGGCTGCGAGTGCGGAGAACGCGGCCGCCTAATGGCGTCCGCGTCCCCGTCCGGCCCGATAGCCCTTCACTTCCACCGCTTCGACTTCCAGGGTGAAGGAGCGCTCTTCGCCAGCGAAGAGCGCCCCGACCCCCATGACCTGGCGATCGATCTCGACGCCCTCGTCGTTGCGGATGGTCAGCACCACCGAATACTCCAGGGCGTTGTCGCCCGGTGGTGGCTTGATCGTTCCTTCCACGCGCAGCGGCACCGACCGCTGCTTGGCGGACTCCACGGCATCGGGGTCGAAGCGCAGGTGGTGCCGGCAAGACGGACAGACGGTAGCGCTGTCGAGGATCTTCGTCTTGCAGTGCGGACAGATGCGCGTCGCACCGGGTGTACCGGGGCGAACGGCACTCATGCGGCGGTGCTCGCCTCCGCCTTGCTGAAGTCGGCCTTGTCGGTCTTGTCAGCTTTACCATTCGCCGCCTTGGCCGATTCCTTTTCGTCCCAGCCGAACTCGACCTGGCCGCGCATGCGCGCACCGGCCGCGACCGTGACCGTGCCGGCCTTGACGTCGCCGACGACCACGCCGCCTTCGAGCAGTTCGACGCGGGTGGCCGATTCGATGTTGCCTTCGAGCTCGCCAGCGATGACGACCTTGCGCGCACGCACGCCGCCGGTGACCTTGGCGCCGACTTCGACCGTCAGGTCGCCTTCGACCTGCACGTCGCCCTTGAAGCGTCCGGCGATGCGGATATGGCCCGCGCCCTGGATCTTGCCTTCGATCGACAGGTCGGCCGCGATCAGCGACTCCTTGCCCTCGCGCTCGACCGGACGCGGCGCCGGCGCGACAGCGGGCTTGGGTGCAACGCTGGAGCCGAACGAAATTTCATTGCGCACGTCAGGCTCCTTGCCCAGTGCCGATTCTGGTTGCGCCGGCTGGGTCGGCGGCAGGTTTTCGCGCTTCGGGGTGGACGACGGGGGGGAATTGAAGATCGCCATGGCACGGACTTCCTAATGGTGGGCAGGACACATTGAGCAGAGATGGAGTGCAACCAGTCGAGGCTACTGGCCGTTCCCCATCATCGGTGTGACGCGCCTCACCCAATCATCACGTTGGGCCGACCGTTTATCTGACGATCACCTGCCTGAATTGGTGCAGGGTGTCCTCGCGCCTCAAGTGCCTTCGGGAAGCAGCATGACTGCCGCGATGAAGATGACTGCGGCGATGCCCGCGGTAATCCTGTTGTCACCGCCAAGTGCCAGCGGCACGCCGCGATGACGGGCGATCGCAATCTCCGTGCAACGGCGCACCACCAGCGCCAGCGCGGGCAGTATCAGGAACAGCCGCTCGCCGGCGATGTCCTGGGCCAGTCGCGGCGCCAGCATCAAGCCGAAGGCGACCGACATGGCCGCGTATTCGCCGAAGGTGAACCTGCTGCGGATCACGGCGGCCGTCGCCAGCCCGACCATCAGGTAGCCAAAGAACGCGGGCAGCATCGGAAGCAGCGCGATGACTATCGCCATGACCGCCAACGCCACCGGCAGCCAGCGGCTGATGGGGCCGGCGCGGGTGCTCTTGTCGTCCTCGTGCAGGCGCAGCCAGCCCAGGCCTTCGCGAATCCACAGCACGGCCAGGACCAGGGCAACCATCATCCCGATCACCAGGGACGCGCCCCCGGGCATGTCCTGGCCTAGCAGATGGAAGAACCCGGCCAGCAGCCCGAGGATGGCGCCGCCCATGGCACCGGCGATGGCGGAGCTGCGCAGCAGCAGCGACAGCCAGCGCCAGCATCCCTCGTAGTAGGGATTGGCCAGCATCTCCATGAACTGCACCTGCTCGGGGTTGATCGACGCCGGCAGTGCACCGCCGTTGCGCTGTGCAAGGTGTCGTGCCAGTCGCGCGGCGCGCACGGCGAATCCGGCATCTATTGTCGCCAGCATGGCCCGCCAGCGCCGGAACGGACGGCGCTTGAGTTGCCGCAGGACCTTCCTGCCCGAATCGTTCTCGCCCATCGTGTGCATGCGCTCGCGCGCGATGGCGTCCTCGACTTCCTCCTGCGCGCGCGAATGTTCGGCGATCGCCAGAACGCGCTGGAAGTCGAGGTCGAAGAAGCTTGAAAGCACGCGCGAGTGTCCCACCAACAGCGGCCTGGAGGTCGCTGCCTGCAGCCATTGCCGGAACAGCGCGTCGCCGACCGCCGCCTTGCGGTCGATGTGGTACAGCGCCGCTACCGAGTTGAGCCACTGCTCAAGCTTGCGAGGGCTGTCCTTGTCGCACAGATCATGCAACTGCTGCACGAACGTGGCGTAGTCGAACGCCGGCTCGGCATCGACGGCGGCCGCAACGACGGTCGTCACCGGCGCCGGGCGGTCGTCTTGTGCGGGCGCCGGAGGCGGCGCTTGTGCCGCGAAGGGTTGCAGGCGAGGCGCAGGCTCGCACTCCAGCACTGCGACCTCGTCGCCGGTGTCATCTGCTGCCTGCCACCGCGCCTGGCGCTGGCGCGCAACCTGGAGCGCGGCCTGGTAGGCCTCGTTGACCGCCTGGAATGCGACCGGGTTGTCTTCCGGGCGGTTGGCTTTCAGCGCCTTGGCATACGCGCGCTTGATCGTCGCTTCGTCGGCGGTCCTGGCCACGCCGAGGACTTCGAAAGGGCCCATGGGTCAGGCCGGCTGCGAGGTTTCGACACGGTCGAGGAAGCCGGCGAACTGCTTGCGGTGTTCGGCGATCTCGCGCGGGTCCTGGCGGTCGAGGACGCCGCGGAACTGGCCCAGTGCCGTCTGCAGGTCTGCGCGCGCCCACAGCAGTTCCTCGTACAGGCGCTCGGCCCGGGCGAGCAGGGCGATGTTCTCCTGCTGTTCGCGTGGGTGCGTCTTCAGCTGCGCCAGTGTCCTCAGCCGCACCTGGATCTCCTGCGCACTGAGCACGCCCGGATTGCGTTCGAGCACCACCTCGCGCAGTACGCCGGTGGAGCGCACTGTCGCTTCGACCTGCAGCAGGCCGTTGATGTCGTAGGTGAATCGCACGTCGACCGGGTTCTCGTCGCGGCTTTTCGCCGGCAGGTCGACGCGCAGTTCGCCCAGGCGCACGTTGTTGGCCACGCGCGGACTCTCGCCCTGGTAGATGCGCAGGTCGACGACCGTCTGGCCGTCGCGATGCGGGTAGTAAGTCTCGATCCGGCTGACCGGCACCGTGCTGTTGCGCTGGATGATCGGCGAGAACAGCCCGGCTTCGGTGTTGTCGGCGACCTCCACTCCGAGCGTGTGCGGGCAGATGTCGGTCAGCACGATCTCCTCGAGCTTCTCGTCGCGGGCTTTCATGCCGGCGGCGACGCAGGCGCCGATGGCGATGGCCTCGTCGGGATTGACATGGCGCAGCGGCAGACGGCCGAACATGCGCGACACCAGCCGCGCGCACAGCGGCATGCGCGATGCGCCGCCGACCAGCACGATCTCGTCGAGCTGGTTCGGGCTGAGTCGCGCGTCGCGCATGGCGCGCTCTAGCGGCGTGCGCATGCGCTGCAGCAGATCGTCGCAATGATCGGCAAACGCCGCCTCGTCGATCTGCCAGGAGAAGGGTTTGCCGCCCAGCGTGATCTCGAACGCGGCCGAGCCGGACTGGCCCAGTTCGCGCTTGGCCAGTTCCAGGCGCCGGGTCAGCAGCGCGACGTCCTTGGCATCGACGTTGCCGCTGATGCGGTTGTCGCGGACGAAGGCTTCGCGCATCGCGCGGGTGAAGTCCTCGCCGCCGAGATAGTTGTCGCCGGCGCTGGCATGGACTTCCATCACGCCATCGAACATCTCCAGGATCGACACGTCGAAGGTGCCGCCGCCCAGGTCGAAGACGAGGTAACGGCCACTGTCTTCGCGCTGCTGCAGGCCGTAGGCGAGCGCGGCGGCGGTGGGTTCGTTGATCAGCCGCTCGACCTTGAGGCCGGCCAGTTCTCCGGCGATGCGCGTGGCCTTGCGCTGGGAATCGGAGAAATAGGCGGGGACGCTGATGACCGCTTCGCTGATCTTGCCGCACAGCGCCGCTTCGGCATCGGCGACCAGCGACTTGAGCACCAGCGCCGAGAGCTCTTCCGGGCGGAACGAATGCGGCCCCAGACGCGTGGTGCGCTCGGTGCCCATCCAGCGCTTGAATGCGGCCACGGTCTGGGCCGGGTGCGTGACCAGCCGCTCCTGGGCGGCGCGGCCGACGATGATGCGGCCTTCGTCGTCGACGCTCACCACCGACGGCGTCAGCAGTTCGCCCAGCGCGTTTGGAATGAGGCGCGCGCCTTCCTCGCTGAAGACACCCACCAGCGAGTGGGTCGTCCCCAGGTCGATTCCCAGGATCATGGTCTGACAGTTCCCCGTTGTTCCCCTGTTCGCCATCCCGGCTCGCGGCCAGGACTGCCACTGCGCGCCCCCGCGCGCAGCGGTCGAACTATCGCATCCGGGCCGGGAGGGACGGAAGGGGGAGGCGGAAGACGGAGGCTTGTCGGCTACATGCGGAACACGCCGAAGCGCGTGCGTTCCTCGATCGGCGCGTTGAGGCTGGCCGACAGGCCCAGGCCGAGCACGCGGCGGGTGTCGGCCGGATCGATGATGCCGTCGTCCCAGAGTCGGGCGGTGGCGTAGTAGGGGTTGCCCTGGCTTTCGTACTGGTCGCGGATCGGAGACTTGAACGCTTCTTCCTCTTCGGCCGTCCAGACCTTGCCGGCGGCCTCGATGCCGTCGCGCTTGACCGTCGCCAGCACGCTCGCCGCCTGCTCGCCGCCCATGACCGAGATGCGCGCGTTGGGCCACATCCACAGGAAGCGTGCGCCGTAGGCACGGCCGCACATGGCGTAGTTGCCGGCGCCGAAGCTGCCGCCGATGACGACGGTGAACTTGGGCACGTGCGAGCACGCCACCGCCGTCACCATCTTCGCCCCGTCCTTGGCGATGCCGGCGTTCTCGTACTTGCGGCCGACCATGAAGCCGGTGATGTTCTGCAGGAACACCAGCGGGATGCCGCGCTGGTTGCACAGCTCGATGAAGTGCGCGCCCTTGAGCGCGCTCTCGGCGAACAGGATGCCGTTGTTGGCGACGATGCCGACCGGATAACCGTGCAAGTGGGCGAAACCGGTGACCAGGGTCTTGCCGTAGCGCGCCTTGAACTCCTGGAAGTCGCTGCCGTCGACGACGCGGGCGATGACCTCGCGGATGTCGAACGGGCGACGCGTGTCCTTGGGCACGATGCCGTAAAGCTCGCTGGACGGATACAGCGGTTCGCGCGCGGCCTGCACCGCGACCGGCAGCGTCTTGCGGCGGTTGAACGTGGCGACGATGTCGCGGGCGATCTGCAGCGCGTGGCGGTCGTCCTCGGCGAAGTGATCGGCCACGCCGGAGACGCTGGTGTGCACGTCGGCGCCGCCGAGCGTTTCGGCGTCGACGATCTCGCCGGTGGCGGCCTTCACCAGCGGCGGACCGCCGAGGAAGATCGTGCCCTGCTCGCGCACGATGATCGACTCGTCGCACATGGCCGGCACGTAGGCGCCGCCGGCGGTGCACGAACCCATGACGACGGCGACCTGCGGGATGTTCTGTGCGCTCAGCCGTGCCTGGTTGTAGAAGATGCGGCCGAAGTGTTCCTTGTCCGGGAACACCTCGTCCTGCAGCGGCAAGAACGCGCCGCCGGAATCGACCAGGTAGACGCAGGGCAGGTGGTTCTCGCGCGCGATTTCCTGCGCGCGCAGATGCTTCTTCACCGTCATCGGGAAGTAGGTGCCGCCCTTGACGGTGGCGTCGTTGGCGACGATCACCACTTCCTGTCCCATCACCCGGCCGATGCCGCAGACCATGCCGGCCGCCGGTGCGGCGTCGTCGTACATGCCTTCGGCCGCGAGCGGGGCGATCTCCAGGAACGGCGAACCGGGATCGAGCAGGGCAGTGATGCGATCGCGGGCCAGCAGTTTGCCGCGCTCGGTATGGCGGGCACGTGCCTTGTCGCCACCACCCTCGGCGGCGCGGGCAAGTCGGGCATCGAGCTCATCGACCAGGGCGCGGTGGTAGGCGACGTTGTCCTGGAAATCCTGGGAGCGCGGATCGATGTGGGAAGTCAGTGCGGGCATCGATGCAAGGGGTGCGAAGGATGCGGCATGAGACCACAAAGGCCGGCGTACGGCCAAATCGCTGCCGCATCCGCACCATCCGGGCCGCAATTCCGTCATCCCGGCGAACGCCGGGATCCAGGCCCGCACCGCATCAGCACCATCACGTCATCACGTCATCACGTCATCCCGGCGAACGCCGGGATCCAGGCTCGCACCGCGTCAGCACCATCCCGTCATCCCGGCGGATGCCGGGATCCATCTTGCTCTTGCCTTGCGGCCGGCGAACACGGGCCAGAGCAACGTCCCTGGGTTCCCGCCTTCGCGGGAATGACGAGCAGAAGGATGACGGGCACAGGAAAAAGAAAGGCCCGCTTGCGCGGGCCTCTCGAAATCGACGCTGCAAACAGATTGCGCTTACTTCTTCACTTCTTCCGCGGCCTTGTCGGCCTTGTCGGCAACCTTCGCCGCAGCGTCGGCCGTGGCCTGGGCCGCATCGGCGGTTGCAGCGGCGGCGCCGGCGGCGGCGTCGGATGCAGCGGCGGCGGTGGTGTCGGCAGCCTGCTCCACGGCGGCACCGGCCTGGGCGGCGGCGGCGTCAGTGGCGGCGGCAGCGGCTTCCGCGCTTTCGGTCGCGGCAGTGGATGCGGCATCGGCAGCCTGCGAAGCGGCGTTGGCGGCTTCGGCAGCTTCGGTCTGCGCGGTTTCGGTCTTCTGGCAGGCCGACAGTGCCAGGACGGCGGCGGCCAGGGCTACATAAAGCTTGGTGTTCATGAGTCTCTCCGTTGGGTTGTCCGAGAAGTGCCAGGTAAAAAAATCACCATCAACAAGATCAGGCAACGCCGGCGCTCACTGCGATCCGGCCGGGCCAGTCCGATCGTTCACTGATCGGGTGTGGAGCTTACTGCGAACCACGTCGCGCGTGGCGTCCGTGGTCCTACTACGGAAAAAGCCGCCGGGAATCCCGGCGGCCTTTCCTGTGAGAGCAACACCCGGGCAGTTGCCTGCCCGAAGTGATTACTTCTTCACTTCTTCCTTGGCAGCGTCAGCAGCCTGGGTGGCAGCGTCGGCAGCCTGGGTGGCGGCGTCAGCAGCCTGGCCAGCGGCGTCAGCAGCTGCGTCGGCAGCGGCCGGAGCAGCAGCGGCGGCGGTGGCGTCAGCCGAAGCAGCGGCAGCGTCAGCAGCCTGGGCAGCGGTGTCGGCAGCGGCCTGAGCAGCGTCAGCAGCAGCGGCGTCGCCGGTAGCAGCAGCGGTGTCAGCAGCGGCAGCGGCTTCGGTCGAAGCAGCGGCGGCGTCCGTGGCAGCCTCGTCAGCCTGCTTCTGGTTCGAGCAGGCAGCCAGGGCGAAGCCCAGAGCCAGGGCGATCAGCGCCTTGTTGAAAGTCATGGTTTATATCCTCGTCGTTTAGTTAGGCAACGCGCAGTTGCGCGTCTATAACATGATGACAAGCCGGTGACGCGTGTCAAGCGGCTTGTCCGGTTTTTTTTAAGTAATACGTTTTTAACGTCTTATAGCACTTCTACAGCAATCGCCGTGGCTTCGCCACCGCCAATGCAAAGGGAAGCGACGCCGCGCTTGACGCCGCGTGCACGCAGGGCATGCACCAGGGTCACGACCAGGCGGGCACCGCTGGCACCGATCGGGTGGCCAAGGGCGACCGCGCCACCGTTGACGTTCAGCTTTTCGTGGGGGATCCCCAGGTCCTTCATCGGCGCCATGGCCACACAGGCAAACGCCTCGTTGACCTCGAACAGGTCGACGTCGCCGACCTGCCAGCCGGCCTTGGCCAGCACGTTTGAAATCGCTTTCACCGGTGCGGTGGTGAACCATTCCGGCGCCTGCGCATGGCCGGCGTGGGCGACGATGCGGGCCAGCGGCTTGAGGCCGCGCTTGCCGGCTTCCTCGGCGCTCATCAGCACGGTGGCGGCGGCGCCATCGGAAATCTTCGACGACGATGCGGCGGTCAGCACGCCTTCCTTGCCGAAGGCCGCGCGCAGGGTCGGGATCTTGGCCAGGTCGATCTTGCCCGGCTCCTCGTCACCGTCGACGACGACTTCGCCCTTGCGGCCCTTGACGGTCACCGGGACGATCTCGCCCTTGAACGCGCCGCCGGTCACGGCGGCCTGTGCGCGACGCGCGCTCTCGGTCGAGTACGCATCGAGCGACGCGCGGTCGAACTGGTACGTCTCGCATGCCATGTCGCCGAACACGCCCATCGCCTTGCCGTCGTACGGATTGGTCAAACCGTCCCACGCCATGTGGTCGAGGAACTCGGCGCTGCCGTAGCGGATGCCGGTGCGCGAGTTGTTAAGCAGGTGCGGTGCGTTGGTCATCGACTCCATGCCGCCGGCGACGACGACATTGGCCGAGCCGGCCTTGATCAGGTCGGTGGCCAGCATGATCGCCTTCATGCCCGAACCGCAGACCTTGTTGATCGTGGTGCAGCCGGCCGACGCCGGCAGGCCCGCGCCGAGCGCGGCCTGGCGTGCCGGTGCCTGGCCCAGGCCGGCCGGCAGGACGCAGCCCATGATCACTTCGTCGACCTGGTCGGCGGCGACGTTGGCGTGTTCGAGCGCGCCGGTGATGGCGGCCGTGCCCAGCACTGGCGTCGGTACGCCGGTGAACTGACCGAGGAAGGAACCGATGGCGGTGCGCTTGGCACCGACGATGACGACGTCACTCATGGGGAACTCCAGGACAAAATCGGGCCAGCGCGAGGCCGGAACCCCCGGATTATGCGACGTCGTGCTGCACTGCCGCAAACTGCCGGGATGGCGGCGCTGTTCAGCGGCGGCGGGCTCGGATCCAGCGGCTGCGGATGCCGGGGCGGGGCCCGCTCGGTCCCAACGAGGCAACGAAAACGCCCGGCTCGATCCGGGCCGGGGCGCTGTCCGACGACCGCGGTCCCAGGGCGCGGAAGCGATTTGTTCTGATTGTCGTTCGCCGCCGCTTCGACTAAAACGGTCACCGGATGCGCTGGGTTCGCCGGGGAGCGAAGGTGCCATCCATCGAGGACGCCATGCACTGCCGCGAAAAGGGACTTGTTGTTGCCATGCGCACTGCGCTGTGGTCGATGCTGTTCGGCCTGGCTGCTTGCGGTGGAGGTGGTGGTGGCGGTGGCGACAACGTCCGCCCGAGTCCGCCGCCGGCGATGGTTCCGCCGCCCGCACCGCCGCCGCCGCCGCCGCCGGTTGTCTCCACGCCGGACCCGCAATTCGGAAAGCATCTGTTTTTCTCGGGCGCATCGTTCGCCCACAACCAGGGAATCACCGGCACGGGCGTCCGCATCGGCGTGGTCGACAGTGGCGTGATGCGCGCCCATCCCGCGCTGTCGCCGCGCGTGGTGGCCAATCTCAACTACGTCGGCTCGCCGCCGAACAATCTGCAGGTCGACGATGTCGTCGGGCACGGCACCGCCGTGTCGCAGATCATGGCGGGCACGCCGTTCGGCGCCTGGCCGGGCGGCATCGCGCCGGGGGCGGAGATCGTCTCGGCGCGCATCATCGAGGACGAGGAGCCGACCGACGACGGCACCGGCAACGGTAACCAGGTCAGCGGCGCGCTGGGACTGAAACCGATCCACCAGGATCTGATCAACCGCGGCGTGCGCATCATGAACAATTCCTGGGGCGGCCTGTACTGGACCGATCCGGCTGCGACCGCGCCGATCGCCGACGAGTACCGACCCTTCGTCCAGAGCAACGATGGCCTGGTGGTGTTTGCCACAGGCAACGAAAGCAAGCCCAGTCCGTCGAGCATGGCGGCGCTGCCCAGCCAACCCGGACCGGGCGGCAGCCTGCCCGCAGCGGACCTGGAGCGTGGCTGGCTCGCGGTGGCGGCGTTCGATCCCGATACCCTGGCCCTGGCCAGCTATTCCAATGCCTGCGGCGTGGCGCTGCGTTACTGCCTGACCGCGCCGGGCACTGTCGTGGTCACCGGCACCAACGACGGCCCGACGTCACCCACGTACTGGCAGTGGAGCGGAACCTCACTGGCGGCGCCGCAGGTCGCTGGCGCCGCCGCGCTGGTATGGCAAGCGTTTCCGTATTTCAACAACGACCTGGTGCGGCAGACGCTGCTCGGCAACGCCATCGACATGGGACCGACCGGCGTCGATGCCATCTTCGGTTACGGCCGGCTCAGCGTGAACCAGGCCGTGCTGGGGCCGGCGAAGTTCGACTGGGGCGACGTGACGGTGTCGTTCGACGGCATCACTTCGACCTGGCAGAACGACATCAGCGGCACTGGCGGGCTGACCAAGCTCGGCACCGGCACGCTGGTGCTTACCGGCCAGACCAATTCCTACACCGGGCCGACCCGGGTCCTGGGCGGCACGTTGAATGCCCGCGACCTGTTCCGCACTTCGGTCGAAGTGGGCGCTGGAGCAACGCTCGAGAAGGGGGTCGGGGCGCGCCTGATGGTCGGTGGTGACCTGACGAACTCCGGGACGGTGAAACTGTCGCCGGACGGCGACATCGGCGTGCAGGGCACCTACGTCCAGAGCGCCGGCGGACGGCTCGCGGTGTACGTCGGAAACACGCTTGGGGCGAACGCGGCAACGTTGCAAGGCGGCGACCTGCAGGTGCTGGGCCTGCGTACGGGCTATGTGAACCAGGCCCGCGAGAAGGTGCTGGTGACCCAGACCGGATTGACCGGTACTTTTGCCAGCCTGAGCGCCGGGCCCGGCGTATTCCTCGAAGCCACCCTCGGCTACGACGCCTTGTCGGCGTGGCTGGACATCACCCGCTTGTCGATCACTGCGACCGCGCAGTCGATGGGTCTCACCGCCGCTTCCGTCGGCAGCGCGCAGCGCGTGGACGGGGCGTTCGACGCGATCGACACAGGGCAGATGGGCGACGATCCGTCGGGTACGGATTTCATCTCCGGCGCCGGATCGATCCAACGCTCGGCCAGCGCAGCGGCCGCCGAGCGGACGCTGTCGAGTCTGTCGGGTGAACTGCATGGCGCCGATACCGCCTTCGCGCTGATGGCGATCGAAGGCAATCGGCGCGCCCTGGAATCACGCGTGGATGCGTTGCAGACGGCCCCGGTGGCGGGCGCGTGGGCCGATGACCTGAAGTCGCAACGGGCGATGTCGCGATTCGACATCGATGCCGATGGCTGGATGCTGGGCCAGGACCACCGTTTTGGTGATCGCCTGACCGTCGGCATGGCGTTGTCGGAGACCGAGGGTTACGCCCACCACGACCTGCGCGCCGATCGCGAGCACAACCGTCAGGCGGAGGCGCAGCTGTATGGCGCCTACGACCTCGGCCGCGGTTACCTGCTTGGCAGTCTTGCGTTGGGTCGCATGCAACGCTGGACGCAACGCGGCATCCTGCTGGGCGCCGACTCGTTCCGCGTCGACGCCGACTACGCCCATCGCTATGCAACGCTCGGCCTCCAGGCCGGATTGCCGGTCGCCGTCGGCAGGGGACGCATCACGCCCTATGCCGGCGTGCAGTCGTTGCAGCTCGACCGCGACGGCTTCAGCGAGGCTGGTGCCGCAGGCTTCGGCCTGAGCACCGCCGCATCGACGATGACCCTGAGCCAGGCATTGCTCGGCGCGCGCTTCGCCTATGACTGGTCTGCCGGGGCGTCGCTGTGGAGCCTGCAGGGCCGGGCCGAATGGCAGCGACTGCTGTCGCAGTCCGGCGGCGACATCGATGCGCGCTTCACGGCGCTGGACGTGTGGACGCCGATCGTCGGCGACGCGCTCGACCGCGACGTCGGCGTGGTCGGCTTCAGCCTCGGTACGCAGTTGCGCCGCGCCGGTCGTTTGTCCTTCGACATCGACGCCCAGCACATGCAGGACCAGACCTGGACACGCGCCATGGCGACGTGGTCGATGGGCTGGTGAGTGCAGCAACCTGCCTCCCCGCATCGCGGGGAGGCAGGGTGGTCAGTGCTTGTCGTTGAACAGTTCGCGCCCGATCAGCATGCGGCGGATCTCGTTGGTGCCGGCGCCGATCGCATAGAGCTTGGCGTCGCGCAGGATCCGGCCGGTCGCGAACTCGTTGATGTAGCCGTTGCCGCCCAGGGCCTGGATGCCTTCCAGCGCGACCTGCACCGCCGCTTCGGAGGCGTGCAGCAGGCAGGAGGCCGCATCGACGCGGCTGCTGTGGCCGCTGTCGAAGTCGCGCGCGACCTGGTAGGCGAAGGCGCGGCTCGATTGCAGCGAGGTGTACATGTCGGCGATCTTGCCCTGCATCAGGCCGAACGTGCCGATGGCGGCGTTGAACTGCTTGCGCTCGCGCACGTAGGGCAGGGCGATGTCGAGGGCGGCCTGCATCAGGCCGATCGGGCCGCCGGTCAGGACCAGGCGCTCGGTGTTGAGGCCGCGCATGAGCACCTTGACGCCCTTGTGCACTTCACCCAGCACGTTCTCGGCCGGGATCTCGCAGTCCTCGAACACCAGCTCGCAGGTGTTGGAGCCGCGCATGCCCAGCTTGTCGAGCTTCTGCGCGGTGGAGAACCCCTTCATGCCCTTCTCGACGAGGAAGGCGGTCATGCACTGGCTGCCCGCGTCCTTGCCGGCGGTGCGCATGTAGACGATCAGCACGTCGGCCTCGGGGCCGTTGGTGATCCACATCTTGTTGCCGTTGGCGACCCAGACATCGCCCTTGCGCTCGGCGCGGCAGCTCATCGAGCCGACCACGTCGGAACCGGCGCCCGGTTCGCTCATCGCCAGCGCGCCCTTCCATTCGCCGCTGCACAGCCTGGGCAGGTACTTGCTGCGCTGGTCTTCGTTGCCGTTGGCGTACAGGTTGCTGACGCACAGGTTGGAGTGCGCGCCGTAGCTCAGGCCGACCGAACCGGAGGCGCGGGAGATTTCCTCCATCGCCACCAGATGGGCGAGGTAGCCCATCTCGCTGCCGCCGTACTCGCCGGGAACGGTGATGCCCAGCAGGCCCAGTTCGCCCAGCTTGGGCCACAGGTCCTGCGGGAACCAGTTCTCCTCGTCGATGCTCGCTGCCCGCGGTGCGATCTCCGCGTCGGCGAAGCGGCGGACCGCATCGCGCAGTGCATCGATATCGTCACCTAGTGAAAAACTGCGCATGCGGGCCTCGTTGTCGGTTTACGGCGAATGGATCATTGGAAATGGACCAGCGGCCGCCCATTGAGCGGCTGGATGTTGCGGTTGTTGTGGCGGTAGTGCGCCAGGAACGCGTCGATCTGCTGCTGCGACATTGTCACCGGAGCCGGCAGCACATACCACTCCACATTCTCGGTCAGCGGCGGCGTGGTCAGCGAACCCAGGTAGTGGTAATAGCCGCGCTGGCGGGGCAGCAGCCCGGCGATATCGATTTCATGCTGCGAAGGCGCCGGCGTCTTGTGCGAAAGGTCATCCAGCAGGGTCTGCACCTGCGCATTGGCCGCGCCGGCCTGGTACATCACGCCGACCACGGCCAGGCGGCCGTCCTGGGCCTTGAACACGAAATGGCCCTCCAGCGGGTAGTGGCGGCCATCGATGGTGTGTTCGCTCTGCGCGTGGAAGTGGAACTGCGCGAGCATGAAGTGGCGGCCGCGGATGGTTGCCTGCGTGGCATGCGCCTCCACTTCCACGGCGTGGCCGTTGTCGACGACCGCCTCGACCGGTGCGCGGGTATGGGTGAACGTCAGCGCGCCCGGCTCGTTGCCGGCGGCGGGGACGGCATCGCGAGTGACGATGTCGATCGGCGACTGCGCCATGTCGTGCGCGGCCTGCCATTGTTCCTGGTGGTCGTAGTCGATCTTGCCGTCACCGGCGTGGGCGGCGATGGCGCACGTGAGGGCGAGGGCGAGGAGAGCAAGTGTGGCGCGCATGACGAGGACTCCGGGAGAAGGGCAGGTAGCTTGAGCCGGTGCACCCGCCAATGCTCTAGGAGTCGTCTGAAACCCGAATACGACGACGGGGCCAGCGGCCCCGTCGAAGTGTGTGCGTCTTAGTGACCGCCGCGGATGCGACCCTGGAAGCGCGGAGCGCTACGGCCCAGCGGCAGCTTCAGCTTGCCGATGGCGTTGATGCGCTCTTCGGCCAGGCGGTCGGCGGCGCGGTAGGTCGGGATCGCGTCACGCTCGGCGATCTCGAAGATGCGCGCGAGGTTGTGATAGATGGTGCGCATCATGCGCATGGCACGCTCGCGGTTGTAGCCGTCGAGTTCCAGTGCCACGTTCATCACGCCGCCCGCGTTCACCGCGTAGTCCGGTGCGTACAGGATGCCGCGCTTGGCCACTTCGTCGCCGATGGCGTTGTTGGCCAGCTGGTTGTTGGCGGCGCCGCAGATGACCTTCATCTTCAGGCGCGGCAGGGTGTTCTCGTTGACGGTGCCACCCAGCGCGCACGGCGAGTAGACATCGGCCGGCACGTCGTAGATCTCGTCCAGGCCGACGGCTTCGGCGCCGTACTCGGACACGGCCTTGTCGACCAGGCCCTTGTTGATGTCGGTGACGAAGATCTTCGCGCCGCGCTCCTTGAGCAGCTTCACGAACTCCATGCCGACATGGCCCAGGCCCTGCACGGCGTAGGAGTACTTGCCCACTTCCTCGTCGCCGAAGCGCTTTTGCAGCGTGGCCATCAGGCCCTGCAGGGTGCCGTAGGCGGTGAACGGCGACGGGTCGCCCGAACCGCCGTGGACCTGGTGCACGCCGGTGACGTACTCGGTCTCGCGGTAGACGTATTCCATGTCGTTGACGTCGATGCCGACGTCCTCGGCGGTGATGTAACGACCGCCCAGCGCCTCGACGAACTGGCCGAAGGCGCGGAACAGCGCTTCGGACTTGTCGGCAGCCGGGTCGCCGATGATCACGGCCTTGCCGCCGCCGATGTTCAGGCCGGCGACCGCGTTCTTGTAGGTCATGCCGCGCGACAGGCGCAGCACGTCATTGAGCGCGTCCTGCTCGGTCTTGTACGGCCACATGCGGGTGCCACCCAGGGCCGGACCGAGCACGGTGTTGTGGATCGCGATGATGGCCTTCAGGCCCGCGTCCTTGTTGTGGCAAAACACGACCTGCTCGTGGCCGAAAGTGTCCAGAGTTTCGAAAATCATCGGGTGCTCCGCTGCTGGCGTCAGGATTCGCGCGTCGCGCTATACGCCAACTGTGATGTGTAAGTAGTTGAATCGAAAAGGATTCGCCTCCGTAGCAGGGGGCAACCCCTCGCCACAGGCGCGACAGTCTAATGCAATCGACGGATACGCATACGTACGCGACAGGACCGGCAAAATGGCGGCGTCGTCCGGATGCCTGTTCAGAAATTGCGGTAGGGCGCCTGCCGCAGCCACAGCGTGGCCAGCCACTTCACGCCGCGCTCCACCGGCAAGCCGGCGTGCAGCGAATCGACGTCGGGTGTGCCGTCGGACTGCAGGTTGTCGAAGATGACCGCGCGACCCGAGCGCGGGGCCACCTTGAGGCCGGACACCGGGAAGTGCGTTTCGCCGCCGGCCTCGACCTCGTTGAGGTAGACGCAGATGGTGCGCAGGCGATTGCCGGCCTGCGGGCAGTCGCGCTCGATCGAGCCGGGCGGACGATAGTCGCGGTGCGGACGATATTCCTGGCCGGGTTCGTAGCGCAGCACGGTCAGGTGCTCGGCGTGCGACAGCGGCACGCCGGCGGCACTGGCCATGCGCAGTTGCACGCTGCGCAGCGCCACGTCTTCCAGGATCGGATCGAGGGCCGCGTCGCTGCTGGTGCGGATCTGCATGGCCAGCGGCAGGCCGGTCTCGGGATCCAACGTCTGTGAGCGCTGCAGGCGCGATTCGGCGTTGGCGACCAGCAGACGGCATTCGTCGGCGCTGAGCAGGCCGTCCAGGGTCATCACCCGCGGCCGCAGCGACTGTCGCTTCGGCGCGACCGGAGCGAGCACTTCTTCCAGCGACAGCGTTCCGGTTGTGGTTCTTTCCGCGGCGTACTCGGGCACGGTGATCTCGGGCAACGCGCCGATGCCGATGGCAGACAGCTGCGCCCAGATGTCGCGCGCCGCCAGTGGCTGGCGGGTGCAGCCTTCGCCGCGCGCCAGGCGTTCGGCCAGCAGTCGTGCCGACACCGCGTCGCCATGGCCTGCGGCCAGCTCAAGCATCTGTATGCAACGGGACTGGTCGGCTTCGCCGGGCTTGCGGCCGAAGTGGATCGCGACCGCGCGCAGCGCCGGTGGGTAGTTGGCGCGAACCGCCCGCAGCAGGCGTTCGTTGATGCGACCGTCGCGCGGCAGGGCGAAACCGCCCAGCGCCACCAGCGCAAGGAAGTAACTCGCGATCGGGCTGCCGGCGTGTTCGGCGCGAAGCAGCCAGGCGCTGGCCAGTTCGGCATCGGCCTCGCAGCCGACGCCGTACAGCAGCATGCGCGCGCATTCGATCTGGGCATTGGCCAGGCCGGCTTCGGCGGCGCGGCGGTGCAGGGCGAACGCCTCTTCGAGCTCATGCCGGATCACCAGCGCTGTCGCAAGCTGGTACAGCGCCTGCGGCGAACCGTGGTGGGCCTGGCGGCGCAGTTCCAGGAGGGCGGTGTCGGCTGACATGGTGGCGATGGCTTGGGGGTTGAGTGTAGCCATAACCGGTGGGGACACGCAGGGGTGGTCTGGGGGATCACGGGGGATGCGTGGAGGGACGGCCAGTCGCCGTCTCCCTCAGTCCGCCATTCCCCTTGCTCCCTGTCATTCCCGCGCAGGCGGGAACCCAAGGACGTTGCGCTCTCATGGATGGGAATCCCCCGTCCCTCACCCTGTCATTCCCGCGAAGGCGGGAACCCAGCGTCGTTGCCTCCTGAAGCTACGTCCATGGATTCCCGCCTGCGCGGGAATGACGGCAGCAAAAGCCAACGTCACTGGGTTCCCGCCTTCGCGGGAATGACGGGGGGCGTGCTTCGCGGGAATGACGGGGTGAGGGGGGCTTATTGTCCGACGCGCTACAATCCGCATTCGATCGTTTCCGTACTGAGCGCGTCATGAGCACTCCTGTCAGCCCCCTCCCCGAAACCGCCGTCGAGACCAGCCCGCTGCGTTTCGTCACCGCCGCCAGCCTGTTCGACGGCCACGACGCCGCCATCAACATCATGCGCAGGCTGATCCAGGGGCAGGGCGCCGAGGTCATCCACCTCGGCCATAACCGCTCCGTCGAGGACGTGGTCCGCGCCGCACTGCAGGAAGACGCCGACGGCATCGCCCTGTCGTCCTACCAGGGCGGCCACGTCGAATACTTCAAGTACATGGTTGACATGCTCGCCGAGCGCAGCGCCTCGCACATCCGCGTGTTCGGCGGCGGTGGCGGCACGATCACGCCGGAGGAAATCCGCGAACTGCAGGGCTATGGCGTCGAGCGCATCTACCACCCCAACGACGGCATGCACATGGGCCTGGTGGCGATGATCGAGGACGTGATCCGTCGCGCCAACGATGCCCGCAAGGGCGCAAAGACGCCCGAGCACGCGCCCGACAAGGACGATGAAATCAGCATCGGCCACATGCTCTCGGCGATCGAGGAAGGCCTGCTCGACGAATCGCAGCTCTCGCACCTGCGCAAGCAGTGGCAGCTGGCCGGCGGCAAGACGCCAGTGATCGGCATCACCGGCACCGGCGGCGCCGGCAAGTCGTCGGTGACCGACGAACTGCTCAACCGCTTCCTCGCCAGCTTCCCGGAGATGCGCATCGCCGTCATCTCGGTCGACCCGACCCGTCGTCGCACCGGCGGCGCGCTGCTGGGCGACCGCATCCGCATGAACTCGCTGCGCTCCAAGCGCGTGTACATGCGCTCGATGGCCACGCGCCGCCAGCACGCGGCGACCAACACCGTGCTCAAGGACTGCATCGGCTTCCTCAAGGGGCTGGGCTACGACCTGGTGATCGTCGAGACCGCCGGCATCGGCCAGTCGGATTCGGAGATCGTCGATCTGGTCGACTTCCCGATGTACGTGATGACCAGCGACTTCGGCGCGCCGAGCCAGCTGGAGAAGATCGACATGCTCGACTTCGCCGAGCTCGTCGTGCTCAACAAGTTCGACAAGCGCGGCGCCGAGGATGCGCTGCGCGACGTGCGCAAGCAGTGGAAGCGCAATCGTGTTGCCTTCCAGACCAAGGACGAGGACGTCCCGGTCTACCCGACCATCGCCAGCCAGTTCAACGACCCCGGCATCAGCTGGATGTTCGCCAACCTGTGCCGCCTGCTGCGCGAGAAGCTGTCGCTCTCGGCCGAAAAGTGGACGCCGCAGATCGACACCTCGCTCAAGGAGCCGCGCGCGACCGTGCTGATCCCGGGTGCGCGCGTGCGCTATCTGGCCGAGATCGCCGAACAGGGCCGCGGCATCAACGCGCAGATCGAAACGCAGGCAGAAGTGGCCGATCGCGCGCAGAGCTATTGGCAGTCGCTGCATGACCTGGGGGATTCGGCGCTACCGAAGGCACTGGACCTCTACGCTGCACAATCCCTTCTCCCGCCTGCGGGAGAAGGTGCCCGAAGGGCGGATGAGGGCGGTCTTGCCGTAGATCGCACCCTGTTGACCCTCCGCCAGCGCTACAACGACGCCATCCAGTCGCTCAGCTCCGACGCGCTCAAGCTGCTGCGCGGCTGGCCGGCGCGCCTGAAGTCGATCACCGACGAGGTCAACGAATACCAGGTTCGCGACAAGACCATCCGCGTCGAGAACTACCGCGAGTCGCTCAGCCACCAGAAGATCCCGAAGATCGCCGCGCCGACCTACAAGAGCTGGGGCGAGCTGCTGACTTTCCTGCAGAAGGAGAACCTGCCGGGCTACTACCCGTACACCGGCGGCGTCTACCCGTACCGCCGCACCGGCGAGGACCCGATTCGCATGTTCGCGGGCGAGGGCACGCCCGAGCGCACCAACCGCCGCTTCCATTACCTGTCGGTCGGCCAACCGGCCGCGCGCCTGTCCACCGCCTTCGACAGCGTCACGCTGTACGGCGAAGACCCGGCCGTGCGCCCGGACATCTACGGCAAGATCGGCAACTCCGGCGTCAACATCGCCACGCTCGACGACATGAAGAAGCTGTACTCCGGCTTCGACCTGTGCGCGCCCAGCACCTCGGTGTCGATGACGATCAACGGCCCGGCGCCAATCATCCTGGCGATGTTCATGAACACCGCCATCGACCAGCAGGTCGAGAAGTACCTGCGCGCCGACCAGGCCCGCTGGGACGTGGCGCACGACAAGATCGAGGCGATGTTCGAAGGCCGCCAGCGCCCGACCTACAGCGGCATGCTGCCGGAGACCAATGACGGTCTCGGCCTGGGCCTGCTGGGCGTCACCGGCGACCAGGTCGTCGACGCCGAGACCTACGAGAAGATCAAGGCACACACGCTGGCGACCGTGCGCGGCACCGTGCAGGCCGACATCCTCAAGGAAGACCAGGCGCAGAACACCTGCATCTTCAGCACCGAGTTCGCCCTGCGCATGATGGGCGACATCCAGCAGTTCTTCGTCGACCGCAGCGTCCGCAACTTCTACTCGGTGTCGATCTCCGGGTATCACATTGCCGAGGCCGGCGCGAACCCGATCAGCCAGCTCGCCTTCACCCTGAGCAACGGCTTCACGATCGTCGAGTACTACCTCGCGCGCGGCATGAAGATCGACGACTTCGCGCCGAACCTGTCGTTCTTCTTCTCCAACGGCATGGACCCGGAATACACCGTCATCGGCCGCGTCGCCCGTCGCATCTGGGCGCGCGCGATGCGCGAACGCTACGGCGCCAGCCCCCGCAGCCAGATGATGAAGTACCACATCCAGACCAGCGGCCGCTCCCTGCACGCGCAGGAGATCCAGTTCAACGACATCCGCACCACGCTGCAGGCGCTGTATGCGCTGTTCGACAACTGCAACAGCCTGCACACCAACGCCTACGACGAAGCAATCACCACGCCAACCGAGGAAAGCGTGCGCCGTGCGGTGGCGATCCAGATGATCATCAACAAGGAACTGGGCCTCAACTTCAACGAGAACCCCTGGCAAGGCAGCTTCATCGTCGACAAGCTCACCGACATCGTCGAGGAAGCCGTCTACAAGGAGTTCGAGGCGATCAGCGAGCGCGGCGGCGTGCTCGGCGCGATGGACACCATGTACCAGCGCGGCAAGATCCAGGAAGAGAGCCTGTACTACGAGCACAAGAAGCACGACGGTTCACTGCCGCTGATCGGCGTGAACACCTTCCTGCCGAAGGATCACGGCGGTGACATCGTTACCGAGATCGAGCTGATCCGGAGCACGGAGGGGGAGAAGGGGCAGCAGATTGAGAATGTGGCCGGGTATCAGGGCAACCGAAACGGCTACGCGGCTGAGGGGCTGAAGTCGCTACAGGCTACGGCCCGTGAGCGGCGGAATGTGTTTGCCAGCCTGATGGAGGCGGTCAAGACGCATAGCTTGGGGCAGATCAGTCATGCGTTGTATGACGTGGGTGGCGAGTATCGCCGCAACATGTGATTGACAGAAGGCCCGCGAAAGCGGGCCTTCTTCTCTTTCCGGAACATCGCACATGAACAGTCGCGTAGGGTACGGCCGCGACCGGGGGTTGGAATGAAAGGACTCAAGCCTGTAAGTCGCCGCCATGGCGACGCACTTTCGCGCGTCGGTTGGGAACAGTTCGAATTGCTCGTTGCTGGTTACTACCGCAGTCAGGGGTACCAGGTTGAGCACGTAGGAACGGGTGAGACCGGCCGCGACACCGATGGTGGAGTCGACCTGAAACTCAGGCGCGATGGCAGCTGCGTCCTGGTCCAGTGCAAACGCTGGACTGCGATGAAGGTGCCGCATAACGCGGTGCACGAGTTGCTGGGGATCATGGTCAATCAGGGTGCGACCGGCGCCATTCTGATCACCTGTGGCGAGTTCACGAAGGCTGCCATCGAGGCTGCATCCCGCCAGCGGAATTTCAAGTTGATCGATGGGCATGAGCTTCGGGTCATGCTCGGGCCGGTGCCGGATTCAGCGCTGGACTCGCTGGCGCGATTGCGTGGGCCAGCGACAGGGGCTGCGCGCAGGGCCGCGTCCGAACTGGGCACGGCCATCGTGGGGAAGGTGGTCGCGGCAGGGTTGCTTTTGCTAGTTGTTGTATTGATGTTTCAGTACATCCAGGGCGTCATTCGTTCGCTGCCGTCGACGATGGCTGCTAGCCGAGCGTCAGCCCTGGAGACGAGCAGCCCAGCTCAGGCAAAAGTCCCGGCGACACAGGCCATTGCCGATTCCTGTCAGGAGGTGGTCGACAAGCCGTCCGGTACGTACATCGATCATTGCTTCAGTGGTAAGACGCCGGAGCCGCTGTCGGCTGCGCAGCATCGGGAAACGCAGCGCAAGGCGGAAGAAGCGATGAACGTGATTGCAGATAGCACGCCGGAGCTTTGAGGTGGTCCGCTTCGATTGCCCTCACCCCAACCCCTCTCCCGCTGGCGGGAGAGGGGCTTTGCGTTGAGGGGGGTTACTGCTTCGTGTGCTGCTGTACCCATTCCTCGCCGCGACGCTTCATCTCGTCGTCGCTGATGTCCTCGATGTGGGTGCCGAGCATCCACTTGTGGCCGAACGGGTCTTCGACCGTGCCCATGCGGTCGCCCCAGAACTGGTTCTCGACCGGCTGGATCACCTTGGCGCCGGCCTTGACGGCCTGCTCGACGGCGGCGTCAGCGTCCGGCACATAGATCATGAAGCTGCCTGTCGCGCCGCCGCGCGTCTTCGGGCCGAGCGCATCCCATTCAGGCATTTCGTCCGAGAGCATCAGGCGCGAGTCGCCAATCTGCAACTCGGCGTGGCCGATTTTCCCGTTCATGGGAAGACGATAGGTTTCCTTGGCACCGAAGGCGTCGTGGTAGAACTCGAGGGCCTTGGCGGCGTCGTTCACCACTACTGAAGGCGTGATGCTGTGGTAGCCGGGCGGAGTGGGGTTGTTGGTTGCCATCTCTCATGCTCCTGGGTATGACGATGCACGAACACGCATCGCGCATCATTAGGCCGCGAAGACCGTAAACCCGGCGCATAAGTTCGGTTGCAGAAATCTAAACGCGTGCTCGTGCCATCGAGAACTGCGACACCGTTCCGCCAAAAGCAAACCGCCCGCCATGCGGCGGGCGGTTCTCCAGTTCATGTAACGCTGGAAGCGCGGATCGCGACTACTTCGCGCCTTCCTGCTGCCCCTTGTCCACCACCAGCTTGGCCACGACCTTGCGGGCGTTGGCATTGCTGCCTGAACCCGCATCAGCCGCGACGCCCATTCCGTCCGGGGCGCGCACGCGGCCCGGCATCAGGCCGGCCTGCTGCTGCAGGTAGTTCGATACCGCCGCGGCGCGCATCGTGCTCAGGCGCTGATTCGCTGCGGCGTTGCCGGTGGAGTCGGTGAAGCCCTGCAGGACGACCTGGTAGTTCTTGGTCTCCTTGGCCTTGGCGGCCAGGGCGTCGAGGTCGGACTTGCCCTGCGCCGAGATCGTCGTGCTGCCCGAGGCGAACAGCACCTCGGCGGTGGCCAGTGCTTCATAGGTGCCGAAGTCGTCCATGCGCGCGGTAGTCGGCGCCAGGCCGGCCTGCACCTGCTGCGCGGTCTTGAAGTCTTCGGACTTGAACGAGATCTCGGTGGCGTTGAAGCCGCTGCCGGCGGCGACGACGTCGGCGTTGATCGGCAGGCCGGGGATCAGGGCGCCGGGCTCGACCTTGGAGTGGATGACGCCGGTCAAACCCTTGGTCTTCTTCAGCTTGGTGTCGGCGGAAACATTGATCGTCTGCACCGCGTTGTTCTCATCCTTGACGGTGAGGGTGTTGCCGTCGACGGCGGTGATCAGGCCCTTGATCTTGCTCTTGTCGCCGTCGGCGGCGAACGCCGAGGTGGCGGCAAGGATGGTCACCAGGGCGGTGGCGAGCATCAGGTGTTTTTGTGGCTTGCTGGTATTCATGGACATTCCCTTTGAGTTGGATTGCGTCTGACGCCAAACCACCGTCCTTGCCTTGTATGCCGCCGGTTCCGCAGGGCTCGCGTCGGGAGCCCGATCGGCCGATTGTCCTGGGCCCGGAAGGGCCGCATTCGGGGGCGGCGCGTCATTAACTCCCTTGGGGGATAAAGGGGGTGTGAGGCGTTGGGAGGGGTTTTGCCGGCGGCTTCCCCTCTCCCTGGCGCCTTTGGCGCCTGTCCCTCTCCCACAAGGGGAGAGGGAGTTACCGGAAGGGTAAATGTCGGAGCGGTGTTAAAGTTGTGGGCCCATTTGTGATCACTTCAGCGAGCCGCGCATGACTGTCCAGGCCTTCTATCCCATCGGTATTCCCGGGCAACCCTGGGGCGAGGCGGAGCGGGGCGAATGGTTGTCGCGTCAGGTGCGCCATCGCAGCTTCGATGCGGACGTGCGCGGCAAGATCGAAGGCCTGGGCTCGCGCTTCGACGTGGTGCAGTACGGCGAGCTGAACTACGGCGCCGACAGCTACCCGCTGCTCGCGATCAGAAGCCGCGACTGGAACGATCAGCTGCCCACGGCGCTGGTCACCGGTGGCGTCCACGGCTACGAAACCAGCGGCGTGCACGGTGCGCTGGAGTTTGTCGACCGCCATGCCGCCGGCTACGCGGGCAAGGTCAATCTGCTGGTCGCGCCCTGCGTCAGCCCCTGGGCCTATGAGCGCATCCACCGCTGGAACGCGCATGCGATCGACCCGAACCGTTCGTTCCGCGACGACAGCCCGGCCCACGAATCGGCCGCGCTGATGCAACTGGTTGCCCCCGTGCGCGACAGCGTGCTGGTGCATATCGACCTGCACGAAACCACCGATAGCGATGAATCCGAGTTCCGTCCGGCGCTGGCCGCGCGCGACGGCAAGCCGCTCGAGCCGGGCGAGATCCCCGATGGCTTCTACCTGGTCGACGACAGCGAGCACCCGCAGCCGGGCTTCCAGCAGGCGGTGATCGCGGCGGTGGAGAAGGTCACCCACATCGCGCCGGCCGACGACAAGGGCGAGATCATCGGCTCGACCGTGGTCGCGCACGGTGTCATCGAATACCCGCTGCGCAAGCTCGGCCTGTGCGCGGGCGTCACCGACGCGCGCTACAAGACCACCACCGAGGTCTACCCCGACAGCCCCCGCGCCACGCCCGCGCAGTGCAATGCCGCGCAGGCGGCAGCGGTGTGTGCGGCGATCGATTACGCGCTGGCGCACCCGGCGGTGTAAACGTCGCCGCCCGGCAGACCTGTGCCCGAACCCGCTGTCGGCAGGCCGTGCCCCGCGCTATCCTCGGGCCGGGGACGGGCCCATGGCCCGGAGCAGTACCAACAGGGGATGTCGCATGCAGCAGAGCATGTACGGCGGGAACCGCCGTGGGCTGATCGGGAAATGGCGGGCGTTGCTCGCCCTGGCACTGTTGCTGCTGGCACTGGACTGCGCCGCCATGCGAAGGATCGATCCCGGCGAGGATCCCAGGCTGGCGGCCGATGAAGGCATGGTGGTGCTGTCGGTCGATGCCAGCGCCAGGATCATCACCGCCGTGCGCGTGGCCGACGCCGACAGCACCGTGCAGGTGATCAACTACGTCAACGTCGGTCGCAACGTCGGCCTGTATGCGACCAAGGCCGGCGAGTACCGCTGGTCGGAAGTCGACATGAATTCCCTGCGCGGCCGCCTGCGCTACACGCTCACGTCCGAGGATTACCGCTTCAAGGTCACGGCCGGGAAAATCGTCTATCCCGGCGACCTGATCCTGCGGCCGACCAGCTGGACGTCGATGCGGTTCCACGCCGCAAACCGTTCGCTGCCGGTGATCGACTGGCTCGAAACCGAGCATCCGAAGCTGTACGCGAGCCTGCCTTTCGAATACACCGGCCGGTACCCGGATCCCTTCCCGGAGTTCTATCGCAAGGCGCGTGCGTCGAACGCCACGCCGGCCGCCAAGCTCAACGACGGTCGCGAGGCGCCCAAACCCGTCGCGGTTCCGCTTCCGGCCGAGGTGATGTGGCGGCCCGACCGCATCGAGGCCGTTGCCATCAACGGCGCCGGCAACCTGATGGCCGAGACCGTGCTCGACGGCAACGGCAAGTGGAGCATCGACCTGATCGACCTGGTCGCAAGCGACGTCCAGCGGCTGGTGACTGCAGATGATTCGCTCGACGAGCTGATGTGGAAGGACAGCAGCACGCTCATCGCCGCAACTGGCGATGACGAGAAGTCCTATACGGTGTTCCGCATCGGCCCTGCGAGCAACGGCAAGCGCAGCGTCACGCGCCTGCCCATCTCCGGCACCGGCCGCATTGTCGACCTGCTGCCGGACGTGACCGACCAGATCCTGTTCGAGGGCTTCGACAGCCGTGGTGACCTGGTCGTGCACCGGGTCGAACTGGTGGGCAACAGGGAGATCTCGGGCTTCCGCAGCGCAAAGAGCCGCGACCGCCTCAACGTCGGCGTCAGCAAGGATGTGTCGTGGTTCACCGACGGCCGCGGGCAGCTGCGCGCTGCGGTGGTTGTCCGCGACGAGGTTGCCACGATGGTGTACGGGCGAGATGGCGTCTACGAGGAAGTGCTTCGTTGGGAGGGCGAAGGCGGCTTCCACCCGGTTGGACTGTCCTTCGATGGCAGCACCATCTATGGCTATACCGATGACGACCGTGGCCAGCGCGATCTGGTTGCGTTCGATCCGGTCGGCCGCAAGGTCGCCCGTACGGTTTTCAGCAAGCCCGGCGTGGACCTGGCAGGCGTGGTCTTCAATGAGCGCCGCGAGCCCGTGGCCGCGCGTTACTACCAGTCCGGCCGGCTGGTCACGGAGTACTTCGACGCAACCAACCGCAATCTCGACCGGACCCTGCAGGCTGCGTTTCCCGGGCGCATGGTCGCAGTACTCGACCGCAGCCGCGACGACAAGCAACTGATCCTGTGGGTGAGCGCCAGCGATCATCCTCCGGAGCTGTATCACCTGGACATGGTGCAAAAGCGGGCCTCGCTGCTGCAGGCCGTTGCGCCGTGGTTGTCCGACATGACGTTCTCGCCGGCATACGTGCTGAACGTGAAGAGCAGCGATGGCCTGGCGATCGAAGCGTTCCTGACGTTGCCGCCGGGTACCGGCAAGCGCCCCTTGGTGGTGTTTCCACACGGCGGCCCGATCGGCGTGAGCGACCAGCTCACCTTCGATCGCGATGTGCAGTTCCTCGCCGCGCAGGGCTATGCCGTGCTGCAGGTGAACTTCCGCGGCTCGGACGGGTACGGCAAGGCCTTCCGCGAGGCCGGCCACCGCAACTATGGACGCCTGATCGAAGACGACATCGATGCCGCACTGCGGGCCGCGCTGGTCGCCTATCCCCTCGACGAATCGCGCATGTGCACGCTGGGCGCCAGTTATGGCGGCTATTCGGCGCTGGTGTCGGCGGTGCGCTGGCCGGGCCGCTTCCGCTGCGCGGTGTCGCTGTCGGGCCTGAGCGACCGCACGCTGTTCTTTACCGCCAGCGACGCTGCGCGCTCGGCGCAGGTGCGACCGCTGATGGAGCGCATCATGGGCAATCCGCGTACCGACATGGCCGAGATGCAGGCCACCTCGCCGCTGTATCACGTCGACTCGCTCAAGTTGCCGGTGATGCTGGTGCATGGTCGCGAAGACGTTCGCGTCGATTTCGAGCACACGCGACGCCTGGTACGCATGCTCAACCTGCAGGGCCAGCCGCCGGTGCTGCTGGTGATACCGGACATGGGACACGGCTTCTCCGACGCTGCCGAAGCCGACCTTGCCTGGACGGGCGTCGCCGGTTTCCTGCAGCAGCACCTGGGCAGCACGCCGGCGATTGCCGAAGCCGAGGCGAAAGCCAAGGCGGCGCCGGTCGTGGCCGCGCCTGCGGCCGCAGCGTCAGGGCAGGGCGGCGGCAAGTAGGCCGGACCGTTCGACGACGCTCGATGGCAAGGGCCGTCGAGCGGCTACTGCAAGCGTCTACTATTGGCCTACACAGGCAAGGGGATCACGCATGGGGATGCGTTTCTGGTTGCGGCCGTTTTTCCTGGCCGCGTCGCTATTGGCAGGGACCGCTTTGGCAGGCGCGCCCGACGTGGCCGCAACGCCCGATCCGGACGTTGCGCTCAAACAGGTCCGCGAACGGAAAGACGCGGCGTATGCGGGCGTGTTGGCGCAGTTCGACGCGTCGATGCGTGCCGCGCCGGGTGATGCTGCCATAGCGGTCGCACGCTGCCGGTTCATCGGCAACTTCGTCGACGACGAATACGGCGAATGGGTGGATTCGGCGCCGGCACAGTTTGAAGAGTGCCGCAAGACCATCGAGACGCGTTGGCCCAACGAACCTGTCGCCCAGATGTTCGAGCTCGGGCAAGTGTGGGGGGAAGAGGCCGTCGAGCAGGGCGAAGCGCTGGTCAAGGCCATCGACGGCTGGCCGTTGCCGCTGCGCAGGGAACTGCTGACCAGGTTGTCCGAGGCGCACGAAAACGAGTCCAACGACGAGCGTGCCGGCGAGTTGGCGGTGTTGGCGGTCAATCTTGGCGAGCACTCGCGCGTCGCTGCCGCGGTGACGTACCTCGCGACGCATGGGCGCGCCGGCGAAGCCGCCCGGTTGTTGCAGTCAACGCCGCCGGCCGAACTGTCCTGGCTGGCGAAGGCGCGGATCGAGGCGGCACTGGAGCTGCCCGATCCGAAGGCCGGCCTCCATGAACTGCGCCGCTATGCCGATGCGCAGTTCGAGATCGACAGTGCTGTCGCTGCTCGTGCCCACCTGCGCGCGGGCGACGTCGCCGCCGCGCGCAAGCTGCTCGCGGGCAAGGCGCACAAGTCCGCGTCGCTGCAGAAGCTTCGCTTCGAGGCGGCCATCGCGGCGAGGGACTTCAGCGCCGCGTCCGCGCTGGTCGACCTGACGGACACCGACGACCTGTACGCGAACATCGAGCGCTACGGCACGCTGGCCATGCGCTCGCCTTCCACGCTGTGGTCCGGCCCGATGCTGATGGGCTCGCTGGTGATGGTGCTGGCGCTGCTCGCACTGGCGCTGACGCCGGGCCTGCTGCTGGTGCCGGCGCATTACCGCGGCCTGGTGCGTCGCGCCCGCGGCAAGACGACCGTGCCCTTGTTCGATTCGATCGGCCTGCGCCATGCCTGGTTCGGCGGCTTCGTCGCGATCTGCGTGCCGATGATCGCAGGGCTGGTGCTGGAGCCGCGCGCGATGGCGCAGATGCTCGAAGGCACCCCGGTGTCGGAGCCGGTCGCGTTGTTCCGCATGATGCTGTGGGGAACGGTGGCAGGCCTGGTGTGCGTAATCCCGATGATGCGCGGGATGGGCATGCGGCAGCTCCTGGGCGATCGCGCTGCGCTGCGTTCCGCGGGTTGGGTGCTGGTGGCATGGGGCGCCCTGTTCGGTGTGGGCGCGCTCAATGCCGCCTGGAACGGAACCGCCAGTTCCGGTGACACCGTGCACACCCGTGCCATGGCCGCGCTGGCCATCGGCGGACGCGAGGCATACGGCCCGGCGGTCACGTTGCTGCTGGTCGCCGTGCTCGGGCCGGTGCTGGAGGAGCTCACGTTCCGCGGGCTGATCCTGGGTGGCCTCTCGCGCCATATCAGCTTCGGCTGGGCCAATACGCTGCAGGCCGCGATGTTCGCCATGATGCATGACGACCCGCCGCGCCTGCCGTTCTATTTCGCCCTCGGCCTGCTGGCGGGTTGGCTGGTGCGCAAGTCGCGGTCACTGGGCCTGGCAATCGCGTTGCACGCGCTCAACAACGGGCTTGCGTTCGCGATGCGGATGCTCTGAGGCGCGATGGGAGCAAGCCAGGCCTGTGAGGTCGCGTTGCGTGGGCTGGGTCGTGGACCCAGCCCCGCACTCCATCACTTGAACACCAGCTCGCGAACCATCATCTGGCCGAGCAGTTCGCGCATCACCGTGCGCTTGCCGGATGCTTCATCGGCTTCCTTGTAGTTCAACTTGGTGACCTTGGTCTGGATCGCGTCCATCTTCTCGTCGATGCCGTCGAACGCGGCCATGTTCGGATACGTCACCACCAGGTACAGGTCCGGTTCGCTCGGGTTGTGGGCCTGGGCGCTGTACACGTGGAAGTCGCTGACCAGGCCCGACTTCTTGCCTTCCTCCATGGCCCGGCGCCAGGTGGCGTTGAGGTAGCTCATGTAGTTCTCGAACTGGCCGTCGACCACCTTGATCGACGAGACGATGGTGACGGGTCCGTCCGCGTAGGGGCGCTGCTGTGCTTGCGCCGACACCGCGAACAGTGCCATCAGCAGGCAAGCCAGCCACAGGTTGAAACGCTTCATAAGACCTCCTCAGTGATGCATGGCCGTGCGGACGCCCGCACGGCGTGACCGCCGGCCAGGCCGTCGATCGCATGAGGCTGAACGCGGCCGGCCTGTGCGGTCGGACAGGTGCCGGGCCCCGGCTGTCCGTGCGGGCGAACGCAGCACGTTGGCCGAGGGAGTACAAGGACCCGCCGGAGGAGCACATGGGCGACACATACAGCGGAACCTGCTTTTGCGGAGCGGTTGGCATCGAGGTGAGCGGGGCGCCGGAGGCGATGGGGTACTGCCACTGCGCGTCCTGCCGCAGCTGGTCGGCCGGCCCGGTCAACGCCTTCACCCTGTGGAAACCGGCCAGCGTCAGAGTCACCCGCGGCGCCGAATTGATCGGCCATTACGCCAAGACGCCGGTCAGCGATCGCCAGTACTGCAGCCGCTGCGGCGGCCACCTGATGACCCACCACCCCCCGTTCGACCTGACCGACGTCTACGCCGCGACCATCCCGACCCTGGCCTTCGTGCCGGCGGTGCATGTGAACTACGGCGAGACCGTACTGCCGATCAAGGACGGGCTGCCGAAGCTGAAGGACTTTCCTTCCGAGCTGGGCGGCTCGGGGGTGATGCTGCCGGAGTAGGTGACCGGGCCTTGGGAGGGGCTGGGAGGGGGCGGCGGGGGCAAGCAGGTCCCTCGCTGCGCTCGGAACGACAGCGGGACGGTGATGGCGGATGAACGGGGGCACTGCACGGAGGGCCGGAGGGCGCCCCGGACCCCCGCCCATGCGAGAATGCCGCCCCACCGCGCCGCGCCCCCACCTGCGGCCACTCCACGGATTCCATGAAGACCCCCACCGCGCTGCAGGCGCTGATTGACGACGGCGTTATCGACGAGGTGCTGCGTCCGCTCAAGAGCGGCAAGGAAGCGGCGGTGTTCGTGGTCCGCAGTGGCGATGACGTGCGCTGCGCGAAGGTCTACAAGGACATGGCGCAGCGCAGCTTCCAGCAGCGCGTGCAGTACCAGGAAGGCCGCAAGGTGCGCGGCAGCCGTGAGGCGCGTGCGATCGGCAAGGCCAGCAAGTACGGCCGCAAGCAGCAGGAAACCGCCTGGAAGAACACCGAGGTCGACGCGCTGTACCAGCTGCGTGAGGCCGGCATGCGCGTGCCCGAGCCGCACGGCTACTTCCATGGCGTGCTGGTGATGGAACTGGTGACCGATGCGGAAGGGTTTTCGGCACCACGCCTGGGCGAGGTCGAGCTGAGTGCGGAGCAGGCGCGCGAATTCCACGCGGTGCTGGTGCGCCAGGTCGTGCTGATGCTGTGCTGCGGCCTGATCCACGGCGACCTGTCGCCCTACAACGTGCTGGTCGGCCCGGACGGCCCGGTGGTGATCGACTTCCCGCAAGTGGTCAGTGCCGCAGGCAACAATGCCGCCCGGCAGATGCTGCTGCGCGACGTCAACAACCTCACCGCTTACCTGGGGCGCTGGGCGCCGGAACTGTTCGACACCTGGTATGGCGAGGAAATGTGGGCTCTGTTCGAGGCCGGTGACTTGCAGACCGACAGCGAGCTGACCGGCAAGTTCAAGCATGACGAGCGCCGCGTCGACCTCGACAGCGTCCGCGACGCGATCAACGAGGCCCGCGACGAGGCGCTGATCCGCCAGCAGGGCCGCGAGGCAGCGGCGCTGGCCGACTGAGGGCACGAGAATGATCAACAACGATGTGCTGCGCAGCATCCGTTACATGCTCGACCTGAGCGACATCAAGGTCGTGGAGATCACCAGGCTGGCCGATCCGGAATTCCCGATCGAGAAGGCCGACGTGCTGGCGTTCCTGCGCCGCGAGGACGATCCGGAGTACGTGGAGTGCAGCAGTCGCGTGCTGGCGCATTTCCTCGACGGCCTGGTGATTTACCTGCGCGGGCGTGACGAGAGCCTTCCGCCGCGCCCGGTCGAGAAGCGGGTGACCAACAACGTGGTGCTCAAGAAGCTGCGCGTGGCCTTCGAGATGAAGGATACCGACATGCATGAGACGTTCGCGGCGGCTGGTTTTCCGGTGTCGAAGCCGGAGCTGACGGCGCTGTTCCGGCAGAGCACGCACAAGAACTTTCGCCTGTGCGGCGACCAGATGCTGCGCAACTTCCTCAAGGGGTTGACGCTGCGGGTGCGCGGCGGCTGACACTCCATCACGTCATTCCCGCGAAGGCGGGAACCTACATCATCACGTCATTCCCGCGAAGGCGGGAACCTACATCATCACGTCATTCCCGCGAAGGCGGGAACCCAGGGACGTTGCTTTTGACTTGTCGCCTAACGGCAACATCAAAATGGATCCCGGCGTTCGCCGGGATGACGGTGTTGGGTTGGAAAGGGTAGGGCCTGGATCCCGGCGTTCGCCGGGATGACGGTGATGGGTTGGACGGGGTACGGGCCTGGATCCCGGCGTTCGCCGGGATGACGGGCACTTAGAACCGCTCGCCGACCGGCAGGTAGCGCCACGCGCCTACCGGCATCTTCGCCAGCGGGATCTTGCCGATGCGGATGCGGCGGATCGCCACTACGTCGAGCCCCACCTGCGCGCACATGTCCTGCAACTGCCCGGGACGCGCGGCCTTGATCGCGAAGCGCAGGCGGATCTCGTTCTGCCAGCTGACCTTGCACGGTGCCAGTTCGCGGCCCTGGAAACGCAGGCCGCCATTGTTGAGGCGGTTGAGCCCATACGGCGCCATGTCGCCGGATACCTCGACGACGTACTCGTGTTCGATCTGGTCGGCATCCTCGGTCAGGCGTCGCCACACGCGGCCGTCCTGGGTCAGCACCATCAGGCCACTGGAGTCGCGGTCGAGCGGGACCAGCGGCGTCAGCCGGATGAAGTGCCGCTGCAAAAGGCGCATGCCGGTCGCGTCGTCGGCCCAGCGCGTGGCCGGCGTGACCAGCCCCGCGGCTTCCGTGCGACCGCTGATCGCGTCCACGCCGACGGGCTTGTGAAACAGGATCGTGGCCGGTTGCGGCGGCTCGAGGACCGCATCGGGGTCCAGTTCCACGCGCTCGTCCGACACCATGTGCTGCGGCGCCTCGATCACCACGCCGTTGACCAGCACCCAGCCGCCCTCGATGTAGCTTTCGGCGTCGGCGCGCGAGCAGCCGGCCAGTTCGGCGACGCGGCGGGAGAGGCGGACGGGTTCGGACACGGGACTGCCAGGCGGGACGGGTGCGTAGTGTAGGGACTAAGACGTCAGGCGGGGGTTCACGTCGTTGCCCGAGGCCTCAAAAGAACTCGATGCCGGGCCGCAGCAACAGCTGGAACACGAGCAGCAGCGCGACGACGGCCAGCAGCAGCCAGCCCGTCGATCCCGGTCCGGTGCCGCGAGCCTCGAGCCCGCGCAGACGCCATGCACCGGCCTGCATCCAGACCACGCCGATCCACGCCACCAGCACCGGCAGCAGCACGACCTCGAGTGCTTCGCGCGGCACCCGGAACGGGATCACCAGTGCCGTGCCGACGATCACCGGCAGCGTGGCCACCTGGAACATGAAGCGCGTGCGTGACCGCGGAGTGGCGATTCGCGCCGGTTGAACCGCAAGGCCGAGCAGCGGACGCGCGAGCCACATGGCCGCCAGCGGCATCACGATCAGCGCAACCAGCGCGGATGCAGTCTTCGCCAACGGGCCCATCTGCAGATAGTCCATCGCCATGCCGACATCGCTGCCGGAGCTGAGCGCGCCGATGACGACCTGCGGCAGCGCCATGAACAAGCCGCAGTAGGCCATCCAGATCAGGAACAAGCGCAGCGTCGTGCCGCGTGCCTGCCGCAGCAGGGCGATGCAGGCCAGCGCGGCCAGCACGGTCGCCAGCGCGCCGGTCCCCTGGAACAGGCTCGCCAGTGGATGCACGCCCGCCCACTTGTGGTTGTTGTGGAACAGCGTCGGCTGCAGGCCCGGTGTCAGCGCCTTGGGCAGCACCAGGAACAGTTCCTGGATGAAGAAGGTGAGGTTGAAGGCAAGGGTGTAGAGCAGCGTCGAGGTGATGGTCAGCGACCGGTCCCAGTTGCGAACCGGTGCCGATGGAGCCTGCTCACGCGACGATCGAAACAGGCCCGTCAGTGCAAGCACCAGCGGGCCGGCCAGGAGAACGATTGCGACTGCGATGACGATGACTGCCATGTCCTTCCCGGTTCCGTGAATGCCGCCGACCATTGCAGCATGGCGTCGCCGCCATCAGCGTGACTTCAGTCGCGATCGGGCGCACCCAGTGGAAAGAAGGGGCGATAGGGACGGGCTTCGTCGACCGCACGCGCGAACGACGGCCGCGCCAGCAGGCGCCGGCGGTAGGCATGCACGGTGGGAAACCCATCGCCGATCGCATGGGTCCAGTCGGCATAGAACAGGAACGGCGCCGCACCGCAATCGGCCAGGCTGAAATGCTCGCCCGCGGCCCATTGCCGGCCTTGCAGTTTCTTCTCCAGCCACGCGTAGGAGGTTTCGAGCATGGCGCGCGCTTCGGCAACGCCGTAGGGATCGCGGTCCTGCGGCTGGCGGATCGCGTCGAAGACGACCTTCTGCTGCGGCGTGGAGACGTAGTTGTCGAAGAACCGGTCCATCAGGCGCACTTCCAGCGCCTCGCGCGGATCTTCGGGGACAAGTTGCACCGGTCCGGGATGGTGGAGGGCCAGGTGCTCGATGATGCAGCTGGCTTCGATGACGGTGTGGTCGTCGTCGACCAGCACGGGGAAGCGGCGCATCGGCCAGATCCGGGTGAGCTCGCGCATCGCCGGGCCTTCGGGATCGTCGAGCAGGCGGAACTCGAAGGGTGTGCCGTTTTCGTAGAGCGCGGTCAGGACCTTCTGGCAATACGACGAGAACGGGTGGGCATAGAGCTGGAGGGGCATCGAACGGGCTCCTGGGGCAGGGTGTTGATTGTGCGACGAATGAGCGGGGTCGGATTCGACAGCGCAAATCGACAGTGCCGACGTCGTGGGCGCACTATGCACGCGCAAGCCATCCGACGAGGGCATCGCCATGTGCCGACTCCTTGGGTTTCTGCTCGCTGGCGCGGTGCTGTACCCGGGCACGCCTGCGCATGCCAACGATGCCGACACGCCGCCGGGTCGCCAGCTCATCGATCCGCTGACCACGCGCGATCACCTGCCGTTGCGGCTGGACTGGGACACGCAGATTGGCGGATTCGACGAGGGCAAACAGCACACGCTCGCCATCGAGCCGGTGTTCTCCTTCGGCGAAGGCGGCGGGCGCTGGGTGTCGCGTACCTTGCTGCCGCTGGTCCGCCTGGAAGGCGTCGACCCGCAGGATCGCATCCAGTCCGGTATCGGCGATCTGCTGCAGACGCTTTACTACGTGCCTGCGTCGGTGGCCCGGGATGACGGCTTCCATTGGGGCGTGGGTGCCACCCTGCGCGCGCCGACCGCCAGCGACAACGCCTTGGGTGAAGACACATGGGCGCTGGGGCCGGCATTGGCCGCGACCTGGGTCGGCAGGCGCTGGAGCTGGGGTGCCCAGGTGCAGCATCTGCAGGCGTTCGGTGACAATTCCGATGACGGTTCCGATGACGACTACACGCTTGATGACGTCACCCGGCTTTCGCCCTTCGCCACGCGTGACCTGTCAGGCGGCTGGAGCGCAGGGGTGCAGGTCGATGCGGCCTACGATTGGCAGCGCGATCGCATCAAAGGGCCACTGACGCTGTACGCGCGCCGGGCTGGCAACGCGTTCGCCTTCGATGCAGGTTTCCGCTATTGGATCGACGGTCCGACCGAGGAGCCCGAGTGGGGTGTGCGGCTGGGATTCACCTGGATCCTCGACTGACCGCACGAGCGAGCGACGCTCGACGTCTCACGCCCGCCGGAAATAGAACCCGCTGTAGTGATCGAGCGTGCATTCGGGTTCGAACGGCACCTTCAGGTGGCGCTCGCGCGATTGCCACTGGTCGGCGACGACATAGCCCAGCTTGGCCATCTCGTCGACCAGTTCGCCCTTGGCCATCACCCGGTACGGCAACACCGCCTTGCCGATGTTCTGCAAGGTGACATAGCCGTGCTTGGGGTGGATCGGGGTCAGGTTCACCAGCACGTGCGGCGGCGGGCTCTCCAGTCGCGAGAGCAGTTCGGGCAGCGTGTAGTCCAGGTACTGCAGCGCGCCACTGCTGATCAGCACGTCGTGGCCGTTGGCGGCGTCGGGCTCATCGGCAAAACGGAGCAGGCGTTCGGGATCGTACTGTTCTGCCCAGGCGCGGCCGGCGTCGACCACGGCCGGTACGTCGTGGACGCACCACTGCAGCGTCTGCGGATAGGTCAGATAGCGGCGGAAGCCGTAGTAGCTGACGCCGATGTGGCCACCCAGGTCGAAGATGCGGTGCCGACCTTCGGCCAGCAGCCGCGACAACCAGTGCACCACCGGGTAGTCGCTGACGCGGATGGTGTTGTGACGGTCGAGGTACATCCCGCCCGCCGAGGGCTGGTCGTAGGTGGTCGGCAGCGCGGGCGCGGCGGCCAGGGCCTGGTCGCGGGAGTCGAACACACCGAAGTAGGCGTTGCCGTCACGATAGGGGCGGCTGAACATGCGCCGGTAGAGGGGCTTGGCCAGGGTGCGCAGACCGGGTAGCTCCGCGCTCTCCGTGGCGATGCGGAGAAGCTTGTCCTTCATCCATGCAAGGTCGTGCACCATTGTCTTCCCCGCTGAGTCCCCGTTAGACAAGGCAAACGCAAAGGACGTGGAGAAGGGGACGCGTGCCCGGCCAGCAGTGGGCGCGGTTATTGCCGCAGGCTGTCGAGCTGCCGCAGGTCGTCGAGCTTGCTCCGGTTGGCGGCACGGGTGTCGCCGCCACCAAGGGCCTGCGCGCGGGCCAGGGCCTTGGCGGCACGCCGGGTATCGCCGGCGCCCAGATAGGCGCGCGCCAACGCCGAGTAGAAGCGGGGCTCGTCGCCGTACAGCCGAATCGCCTTGCGGTAATGGCGGATCGCCAGCGCGTACTCGCCGGCACGCTCATGGTTCACCGCCAGCAGGAAGTGGTGAAACGGGTCCTTCTCCTGGATACGGGCGAGTCGTCGGCGATACTCCGCTTCACGCTTGGCATCGCCGCGGCGGTGCGCCAGTCCGGCCATGTTGAACAGCGCGTTGGTGTTGTCGGGGTCGAGCGACAGGGCCTTCACGTAGTCGCGTTCGGCCGCCTCGGTTTCACCATTGCGCACCGCGATCACGCCGGCGTTGCTCCAGTGGTTGGCGTAGCCGGGGTCGAGTGCTATGGCCTGGTCAATGTCGCGCTTGGCGGCGACCAGGTCCATCCGCTCCATCGCGGCGATGCCAAGGTTGTTGTAGAAGTGACCGTACAGGCGGGCCTGGCTTATTGGCTGGGGCGGAAAGCGGGCCATCACTGCGTCGCGGGCTACGTCGACGCTGTATTGGCGTCCGGCAATCCGGACGACTGCGTTCACGTGGTTGCTTCTATAGAGCGTGCCTTCCGCCTGGCGCCAGGCGAGTGTCTGCACCATCTCCTGCGGAGTCGCATCGAGGCCGGCTTCGCGGGCCAAGGCGAGGAACAACAGGGTGAAGGTCAGGCAGTTCGCCTCTCGCGTGGCATAGGCCTCGGCGACAGTCGAGGTCGCACTTTCCCGGTAGGTCATGCCCAGGCCCTGCTCGCCGAACAGGAATTCGACGGTGCGTTCCAGTCGCGCGTGCTGCGAGGGATGGCCGCTCAGGACTTCCGCCTGGTAGCGCGATTGCAGTTCCGCGGGCAGCGCCATGATCTGCGCCGGCGGCGTGGCGTCGGCGACGGTGGGCGCCGGTGCGGCAAGCGCCAGCGTCGCGGCGATGACCCAGGTGAACATGGCCAGACCCTTCGCGCCATGCGGCGCAGGATGGGCTGGGGGCAGTTTAGACCTGCCGTGGTGGGGTGGCGTGAGTGCACAACGTCATGCCCGTTTGGGCACATTGGCGGGGTCGGGCACCGTTCACCGCAGCCGCCGCCCCTCGTCGCTCTCGCGGTACCCCGCCGGCACCGGCTGCGCCAGGTAATCCATCGTGAACTCGCCCCCGGCCGCCACCGCCTCGCAGGTGCGCATCGTGCGCCCGTCGGCGTCGATGGCGACGTTGGGTCTGGCGCTATGGTTGATGTAGCCATAGCTGGTGCGGATGCCGCGCACGAGCAGCCGGGACGGGTCGAGTGCGTTCCATTCCAGCGCATCCACGACGCGAGGGAATGCCGCCACATCGACGACCTGGCCGTCGAGCACACACAGCACTTCGCCGGCGCCACGCGCGCGGGTCGAGAACAGGCCGTGGCCGTGGATGGCGCTGGTGCCGACTACCGCGTCCGCCACCGTGGGCAGGCATGGCGCGCCGCCAAGCAGCCGCGTCGCCAGCAGGTCGAGGTCGCCGATTTGGTCGATCGTCATGGCATCTCCGCACCCGTTTTCGGGAATTCAGGTCGCCGGCGCTATGCTCGCTCCTCGATCCACAGGAGACGATCCCATGGCCACTGGTTGGGCAGGCGACGGTGCCGTTCAGGACCAGATCGACGCCACCATCAAGGACGCCATCGAGCGCGCCCGCAGCCAGCTCCCGCAAGGTCCCGGATTGGTGCATTGCGAGGAGTGCGGGAAGAAGATCCCGGAAGCACGGCGCAAGGCCGTGCCCGGTGTGCGCCTGTGCATCGACTGCCAGCAGGCGCACGACGAGGACCAGTCCGCGCACAGCGGTTACAACCGTCGCGGCAGCAAGGACAGCCAGTTGCGCTGAGGGCCAGTCGCCTGGGAGCCACGCCGCGTCACTTCATCGAGTGCAGTCCGAACATGTTGCCTTCGGTGTCGATGGCAAGGGCGATGAAGCCGTACTGGCCGATCGAGAACTTCTCCTTGAAGATCTTGCCGCCGGCGGCGACCACGCGCGCGGCTTCGACCGCGCAGTCCTCGCTGATGAAATACACCAGCGTGCTGTTGCCGCCGGAAGGATAGCCCTCCATGTGCACCAGCGAACCGGCGGCGCCCGGCTGGTCGGGTGCCATCGCGAATGCCCACATCTCGATGCCGGGGCTTTCCAGCCGTTCCAGCTTTCTCGCCAGAACCGTTTCGTAGAACGCGCGGGCGCGGGGCATGTCCTGCACGTAGATTTCAAACCAGCCGACGGGGTTGTTCATGCTGTGGTCTCCACGGAAGTGCGGCGATTTTGTCGGAGCGCGCGTAGGGCGGCGTGAACCCGCATCGAGGGTGACGTGTCGTCAGGCGTCGGCGAGATTGCACGAATAGAACCGCGTTCGTCGCGTGGTCGACCACCGTCCGACGCGACGCTGACACCCGCGCCGCAAGCCCGACAAGAACCCGTTGATTGGCTCAGCCCAGCAGGGGCGCAGCCTGTTCCAGGCGTTGTCGCAGCTGTTCGGCCAGGCGCAGGCTCAGGGCGATGATGGTGAAGGTCGGGAACGCCCAGCTGCCGGTCGGGAACACCGAGCTTCCGGCGATGTGCAGGTTGCCGATGCCGTGCACCTGGCAGTTGCGATCGACCACGCCCAGCTCCGGTGCATCGGCCATGCGCGTGGTGCCCATGTGGTGCGAGGTGCCGAACACCTGCGGCACGCCATTGTCTTCGTCCAGCCACGGTTCGGGCCGGAACTCGCCGTTGCTCACCCGCGCCAGTTCGGCACCGAACAGCCGGGCAGCGGTGCGGTAGGTATGGCGGTCCAGTTCGGTCAGGCGCCAGTCGACGCTGACCTTGCGCAGTCCGAGCGCGTCGCGTTCCTCGCCCAGGGTGATCCGGCTGTCGCGGTTGGGCACCTGTTCGAAGTAGCCGACCAGGTCGACGCGTTCGGTTTTCACCGTCGGCTTGCGGGTGAGCTTGCGGCCGAAGGCCTTGGCGATGTCGGCCACACCGAGGCCGGCGCGCAACGTCAGCGAGGCGATGTCGTCGTCGCTGGGCCGCGATTTTGCGATGTAGTCGGGCTCGCCATTCTTGCGACCGCAGACGCGGGCCTTGATCGCCCAGTTCTCGTGGCGCCGGCGCGCACGCATGATCGCGCGCAGGTCGCGCAATGCCTGCAGCCCCTCGGGCACCGGTTCCTCGAATGCGTACGGCCGAACCCGGCCGCTGAGGATGCGGTGCTGGCGCTGCGCCTCGTCGGAGAGACAGATTTCCGGGTGCGCCTGCGGTTTGCCCTTGGGGACGTTGCGGTCGTAGGGGCGGATCACCGAATCCGGATCGCGGGTGAAGAGCGCGCCGAGCTTGCCGCTGGGGTGGTCCATGAAATAGCGGCCGACCAGATCGTGGTCGTTGCCCAGGCCATCGGGTTTGACCGAATTGGACGACAGCAGCAGGCGTGCGTTCTCGATGCCGCCGCAGGCCAGCACGAAGTGGCGGGCGCGAACCACGCCGCGGTGGCCGTCGAGCGTGCCGATGCGCGCCTGCCGGACCGCCGCGCCCGACGGCAGCGCCTCGAGCTCGAGCAGGTTGGCGTGGAGCAGCACGGTGATGTTGCGGGCGCGTTCGAACTCGGTGCGATAGGCCTCGCCGAAGATCATCGGACTGCTGGCGAAGGTCTTGTGCACCAGTGCATCGGCGTCGAAGGCCAGCGTTTGCCGTGAGGACGGCGTCAGGAAGGTGTCTTCGCCGAAGTCATGGGACTCCAGGCCGCAGAAGGTGCGGGCCTTGAGGTAGTGCGGTTCCAGGTCTGAAAAACCGATCGGCCAGCCGCTGTGCGGCACCCAGTCGCGGGCTTCCAGGTTGGCCAGCGGAATGCAGCCCCGCCCCCAGAAGTTGCAGGTGCCGCCAAACGCGCGCAGGCGCGACGCGCCGGGGTCGAACTCGGGTACGCCAATCGACGAGCCTTCGAACAGCGCCTGGTTGCGCTCGTCCGCATCGAGCCCGCCGCCTTCGACCACGCACACGCTCACACGGGTGCCGAGGAAGGCCCAGGCAATGGCCAGACCGGCGGCACCGGCGCCGACGATGCAGATGTCCGCCTCAACGTCGGCGGGCGACGAAGCCTTCCTGTAATCGAAGATCAAAGTGGAGCCCCTTGTGCGAATTGGCGCGGGCACAAGACGACTCGCTTGCCCCCAGCCTGCTGTAGCTAGACAACGCAGCGCGGGGCGGGGAGGGGACAGTGCGCGCGGCGCTGGCGGCCGTTCCGCTCATGCCGAAACGTCATGTCCTGCAGCAGCGGGGTCGGGCAGGCGTTGCCCGACCCCGAGGTGCTGCCGGTTACTGCGCGCTGTACCCGGGTGCCGGCAGGGCCAGGCCCTTGTCGATGGCTTCGGTGATCAGCTTGCGCGTCTCGGCTTCGGCCTTGGCGACGACCTTTTCGTGCTGCGCGCCGAGCACTTCCATCTGCGCACCCAGCGCTTCCATCGGCTTGCCCGCTTCCTCCATCTGCCGGCCCAGGGCCTCCATCGGTCCGGTGTTGGCATCCAGGCGGCGGGCCTCGGCGTCGATCAGCTCGGACTGGTCATCCATCTGCTGCGCCAATGCATCCTGCTGGTCCGATAGGGCGTCCATCTGGGCCGACAGCTTGTCCATTTCCGCCTCGCCGGCACCGACCATGTCGTCGGCGAGCCTGGCCTGGCGCTCGCCCAGGTCGGCCTGCTGCTTGCCAAGGGCTTCCATCTTCCGCGTCGCCGCGTCCATCGCCGGGGTCGCACGGTGCTGCTCGCTCAGCTTCTCCATCTGCTCGCCGAGCGCGCTCATCTTGTCGCCGTGCACTTCCATCTGGTCGCCCAGCACTTCCATCTGCTTGCCCAGCTTGGCGCTGTCGCGCCACGCCTCGTTCGCCTTGGCCACGGTGGCCGCATCGACGATGACGTAGGACTTGCCCCCGCGACGGAACCAGACGAAGTCGCCCTGCAGGCTATGCCTGGCTGCTTCGATCTGCGGAAGGTCGTCGGTCGAACCGGACATGGTCACGCCGTCGCGGTCCTTGCTGACCAGGGCATAGGCGTCGCGGGTCTTGCCGATGTGCAGTTGCAGGGTGTGGCCGCCGCCGGAGAGTGTCGGCGCAGGTTTCGATGCCGGCGCGGACGTCGCTGCGGGTTGCGATGAGGTGGCCTTGGCGGGGGCATCACTCTTGTTGATCTGGGCGTGGGCGTAGAACGCCATGCACGCGGCGGCGAGGCCGATCAAGGGGAAGGCGACGCGGCCGCTGGCGGCGCGACGGCCGGGACGGACGAGTTGTTCGATGCGGGACATCAGGTGGCCTCCATGGGCGGCTTGGGCAAGGTAGGGATGTGCGCGGTGCGCACGGTCGAGGTGGCGCTGCAGGTGGTGGAATTCCGACAGTTCGGACAGGGCCAGGGCAAGGCGGCGCGGCTCGCCGGTCACCTGGGCGGCCAGCTGGTCGGCGATGTGCTCGCGCTCGATGCGGATCCGGCGCGACAGCCACCAGGTGACCGGGTGGTAGAACAGCAGCGCCTCGACCACGCCCTGCAGCAGGTTGACCAGGTAATCGTGGCGGCGGATGTGGGCCAGCTCGTGCGCCAGCAGTGCTTCGATCAGGTCGACCGGCATGCGCGTCAGCAGGGCCGAGGGCAGCAGCACCACCGGGCGCAGCCAGCCGGCGGAGGCAGGAGAGTCGAGCGAATCGACCAGGCGCAAGGCAACACGCGGGCGCATGCCAAAGCGGACGGCGAGGGCATCCAGGCGTGCCTGCCAGGCGGCATGCCCGGTGCCTTGCGGCTGCCCGCGCAGGCGTTCGATCCAGACCAGTCCCGTCGCCATCCGCAGCGACAGCGTGCAGGCGCCGGCCGACCAGATCACCACGATCCAGGGCATCGCCGCGTCGATGCGCGCCGGCCATGCCGACAGTGCGGGCACGAACTCAACATCGCTCGCCGCCAGATGCATGGACGCAGCGGCCATCGCGAGTGGCGTGGCCGGTTCGCCTGCGGCTGCAATCATCATTGCCAGGTGCATCGCCGGCACCAGCACGCAGGCCAGCAACGCCACGCAGGCCAGCGCGTAACGTGCTTGCGGTCGCGCGCCCTGCATCAGCTGCAGCGCCAGCGCAGCGATCAGGCCGATCAACGCGCCCTGCCAGACGAAGTGCAGCAGTGCGCGCCCGAGCAGCGGAACCAGTGCGGACGGATCAGGCATCGGGGTTCTCCTTGAGGAAGCGCTTGATCTCCTCGCGTTCCTTGTCGGTGACGTGGTCGCTCAGCGCGGCCAGCACCAGGTCCTTGCCGGAGCCGGCGAAGGCTTTCTGGATCAGGTCCCTGAGCAGGTTGGTCTGCAATGCGTCGCGGGCATGGGCGGCGGCGTAGACATGCGAGCGCTGGCTTTCGTCGCGGGTCAGCAGGCCCTTGCCGTGCATGATCTGCATCAGCCGCAGCACGGTCGCGTAGGTGAGGTCGGGGCGTTCGGCGATCCGCTCCTGATGGACATCCTTTACCGTCGACGGACCCAGGCGCCAGATCGAGCGCAACAGGTCGAGTTCGGCGGCGGTGGGCTTGGGCGGTTTGACGGGCTTGCGTGTCATCTGGGTGTTCGCGGAGTTGTGGCTGGAAAAGAACGTAGACCAACTAGACCGGTTTGTCTAGACAGTTTTATCTAGGTCATAAGTCATGGTGCTGGACGTCCCGGTGTGGCCATGGCGCCCCGGATTGGGCCTAGGATCTGCGGGGCCGAAACCTTCACGCACCAGGGAGTCCTGCGATGTCCTTGCATATGCAACGCCCCGTTGAATGGCTGCAGGTAGTGATCGGCGGCCTGATCGTCGCCATCGGCGACATCGCCTTTGCGACCACTGTCTGGTTCTCATGGGATGCAGCCGGGATCGAAAAGGTTTTCCAGACGATCGCGGTCGGGGTGCTGGGCAAGGCCAGCTACGAAGGCGGCATGCAGTCGGCGCTTCTCGGGGCAGGGCTGCACGTGTTGATGGCCACCTCCTTCGTGGTGATCTACACGCTGGTGGCGCGGCGGGTGCCGGCGCTGTTGCGCAGGCCGTTCGCGCTGGGCGCGATGTACGGTGTCGTGCTGTACGTGGTGATGAACTTCGTGGTGATGCCACTGTCGCGGGTCGGGCGGTCGCCGTCGTTCGAGCACCTGGACTGGATCATTGCCAGTGTGATCGCGCACATGGTGTTCGGCGTGGTGTGCGTGCTGTTCGCGCGACGGGCGCTGGCGCGGGGCTAGCCGTTGCTGTTGCGTGTTGGGCTTGCGTCTGCGGAGGGGCGTCGTCCGCCGGGCCGGGGATTGCTCCGCCCCTTCGTCG
>NZ_JBDGKY010000013.1:0-129307 GCF_057656135.1 Lysobacter sp. Soil_N_23 | reverse complement strand
TTAGCCCCTCTCCCGCTTGCGGGAGAGGGGTTGGGGTGAGGGCCACCGAAGACCGTGCAACGAAACACCGAAGCGTCGTCCGCCGGGCCGCAGACGCAAGCCCAACACGCAACAGCAACAGCAACAGCAGGTCCCTCACTACGTTCGGGACGACAAGCGATGTAGTCCGCCACGCAAAGGAGAACCTTTCCTGCGAGGCGATCAGCGCGACGGAAACTCGCCGTCGACGTAGAACCAGCGCCCGTCCTCGCGCACGAAGCGGCTCAGTTCGTGCAGTCGCACCGCCGGCGAGCCGCCGGACTTGTAGCGGGCGACGAATTCGACGATGGCGCCGTCCGCGCCCGTCATCGCATGCCGCCTGACGTCCAGCCCGAGCCATCGCGTTGCCGCGACGTCGCCCAGTTCGATCTTTGCTGGCCGGCTATCGGCATGCCAGGTTGCCAGCAGGTAATCGGTGTCGCCCAGGACATACGCGCTGTAACGCGACCGCATCAGCGCTTCGGCGGTTTCGGCGATGGCGCCGGCGTGCAGCGGCCCGCAACAGGCGGCATACGGGCGGCCGAGGCCGCAGTGACACGTGGCTGTCATCGAGTTGGACGCTGAACCGGGATCCCGCATTCTCGGCGAGAAAACACGCATGCGACTACCATGTCGCGTTTCTGTGATCGCGAGTCCCCCGATGAAAGCCCCCGCCTATCTCGACGACACCCAGATCGAACAACTGGCCGAGCTGCTGGAACAGCGCGCGGTGCCGTTCAAGGGCTTCAACCTGGAAGCACTCGACGGCTATCTGTCCGCGCTCGCGGTCGGCCCGGAAGTCATCCCGTTCGAGCAGTGGCAAGGCCCGGTCTGGGGCACGCAGCCGCGCTGGAAGGACGACGAGGAGCGCGAGACGGTCGAGGCCCTGCTGCAGGGCCACTGGAACATGGTCAGCCAGCGCGTCCGCTTCGGCGACGACGACCTGCCCGACCACCTGGCGCCGCTGCTGTGGCTGCCCGAGGACCCGGAAGAGGAGCAGGAGGACGACCTCGACGTCGGCCGCGACTGGGCGTTCGGCTTCTTCCGTGGCGTGGAGCTGAGCGAAATGCCCTGGGACACGTGGCTGGACGAGCATGAGTGGATCGACGAGATCTTCCTGCGCTTCGACCGCCTTGCCAGTGGCGAGGTCATCGGCGAGGATCCGGAGCAACCCGGCACGCCGGTCAGCTACCGCGAGCGCCTGGAGATCATCGCCAGCCTGCCCGGCATGCTGGCCGACCTGCACCACCAGCGCATCGAGTCGCTGACCCCGCGCGAGCCGATCCGCCGCGAAGCCACGCCGGACCGCAACGAGCCGTGTCCGTGCGGGAGCGGCAAGAAGTACAAGAAGTGCTGCGGGGCCGGCTGATTCCCCCTGCGTAGGAGCGAGCTTGCTCGCGATGCCTTTCGCGACGGAACCGCTGATCGCGAGCAAGCTCGCTCCTACCGGGTACGGGTTCAACACGGCCGCGTATGGACGCTCATGACCCACACCGTTGCGCCCCGGCGCTTTGCCCGCCCCGCCTAAACCGCGACAATGCGACGGTTGCGCGCCCGTGGGCGCGCGTCGCCATCGGCAAGCACCGGCGTGAGCCGCCCGGTGCTGCCCGGCCTGCCCAGGCCTCCCGACCACACTGCCTCTGCAAGCGAGTCACGCCGACATGCCCAACACCCCCAAGATCATCTATACGCTGACCGACGAAGCGCCGTTCCTGGCCACGCAGTCGCTGCTGCCGATCGTCGCGGCGTACACCGCCACCGCGGGAATCGAAGTGGAGACGCGCGACATCTCGCTGGCCGGTCGCATCCTGTCGCAGTTCCCCGACTTCCTGAAGGACGAGCAGAAGATCGGCGACCACCTGGTCGAGCTGGGCGAACTGGCGACCACGCCGGACGCCAACATCATCAAGCTGCCCAACATCAGCGCCTCGGTGCCGCAGCTCAAGGCCGCCATCGTCGAACTGCAGCATCAGGGCTACGCGCTGCCGGACTACCCGGAAGAGCCGCAGGGCGAGCGCGAGAACGAGATCAAGGCCCGCTACGACAAGATCAAGGGCAGCGCAGTGAACCCTGTGCTGCGCGAGGGCAACTCCGACCGCCGCGCGCCGGCCTCGGTGAAGAACTACGCCCGCAAGCACCCGCATCGCATGGGCAAGTGGAGCAGCGATTCGAAGTCGCACGTCGCGCACATGGACGACGGCGACTTCTACGGCAGCGAGCAGTCGCGCCTGATCGAGAAGGCCGGCACGGTCTCGATCGATCTGGTCGGCAAGGACGGCCGCCGCCACATGCTCAAGACCAACCTCAAGGTCAAGGCCGGCGAGCTGATCGACGCTTCGGTGATGAGCGCATCGGCACTGTCGCGCTTCATCGACGCGCAGATCGAGGATGCCAAGGCGCAGGGCGTGCTGTTCTCGCTGCACCTGAAGGCGACGATGATGAAGGTCTCCGACCCGATCATGTTCGGCATCGCGGTCAAGCGCTTCTACCGCGACGTGCTGGCCAGTCATGGCAAGGAGCTGGAGCAGGCCGGCTTCGACCCCAACAACGGCATCGGCGACCTGTACGCGCGCCTGGCGTCACTGCCGGCCGACGTCGCCGCCGCGATCGAGACCGACATCGTCACGCAGTACACTCGCCGCCCGGCGCTGGCGATGGTCAACTCCGACAAGGGCATCACCAACCTGCACGTGCCCAGCGACGTGATCGTCGACGCCTCGATGCCGGCGATGATCCGCGACTCGGGCTGCATGTGGAACGCCGACGGCAAGCTGCAGGACACCAAGGCGGTGATCCCGGATCGCTGCTACGCCGGCATCTACCAGGTGGTGATCGACGACTGCAAGGCCAACGGCGCCTTCGACCCGGCGACGATGGGCAGCGTGCCCAACGTAGGGCTGATGGCGCAGAAAGCCGAGGAGTATGGCTCGCACGACAAGACCTTCCAGATCCCCGCCGACGGCACGGTGCACGTGCTCGACGAGGCCGGCAACGTACTGATGGAGCACGCGGTGGAAGCCGGTGACATCTGGCGCATGTGCCAGACCAAGGACGCGCCGATCCAGGACTGGGTCAAGCTTGCCGTCAACCGCGCGCGCCTGAGCCACACCGCGGCGGTGTTCTGGCTCGACCCGCAGCGCGCGCACGACGCCAACGTGATCGCCAAGGTCGAGAGCTACCTCGCCGACCACGACACCAGCGGCCTGGATATCCGCATCCTCGCTCCGGTCGATGCGATGAAGCTGTCGCTCGAGCGCATCCGCAAGGGCCAGGACACGATCTCGGTGACCGGCAACGTGCTGCGCGACTACCTGACCGACCTGTTCCCGATCATGGAACTGGGCACCAGCGCCAAGATGCTGTCGATCGTGCCGCTGATGGCGGGTGGTGGCCTGTTCGAAACCGGCGCCGGCGGCTCGGCACCCAAGCATGTGCAGCAGTTCGTCGAAGAGAACTACCTGCGCTGGGATTCGCTCGGCGAGTTCCTGGCACTGGCCGCCTCGATCGAGCACATGGCCGACCGCCACGGCGACGCCCGCGCGCGCGTGCTCGCCGATGCCCTCGATGCCGCCAACGGCAAGTTCCTCGACAACGACAAGTCGCCCTCGCGCAAGGTCGGTGGCATCGACAATCGCGGCAGCCACTTCTACCTGGCCATGTACTGGGCCCAGGCGCTGGCCGCGCAGGATGCGGATGCCGGGCTGAAGGCGCGCTTCGCCAAGCTTGCCGCTGTGCTGGGGAGCAACGAGGCGAAGATCGTCGAAGAGCTCGCGGCGGTGCAGGGCAAGCCGGTGGATATCGGCGGCTATTACCACCCGGATGTCGCGCTGATGTCGAAGGCGATGCGCCCGAGCGAGACGTTCAACGCGGCGGTGGCGGCGCTGTAAGGCGATACCAGCGTTCGTGGGTGGAGAAGGCCCGGCGAAAGTCAGGCCCTCGGCCCTCATCTCATCAGCATCGTCACGTCATCCCGGCGAACGCCGGGATCCACTGTTGCTCCTGCGCCAAGTGAGAGCAACGCCCCTGGGTCCCCGCCTTCGCGGGGATGACGGTGGGGGGGACGGCGATGGGGATGGCGTACCGCTCGTCCCGCCCACTCCGTCATTCCCGCGAAGGCGGGAACCCAGTGACGTTGCATCCTGTCAGACCGTCAGAAGCAGCAACGGCAAAGTCAAAATGGATCCCGGCGTTCGCCGGGATGACGTGACGTTGCTGGTCGGATGTGGGCCTGGGTCCCGGCGTTCGCCGGGACGACGGAGATGCAACGTCAGCGCGATTGCGGCGTCGAAGGACGCACGTAGGGCAACGACGCATTCCGGTCCCGCTCCCGCTCGCGCTGCTGGAACAGCCGGTTCGCCTTCTCTTCCGTCATCTCGAACTTCGGCGCCACGTACGGCAACAACAGCCGCAGCCACGAACGGCTGATGCGCCTGGCTTCCTCCGGACAGCCCTTGGCCCTCGCCTCCGGCAGATCACCGTCGGTGACGATGCTCAGATAGCGCGCCGGATCGCTGCCATACAACAGGCATTGCAGGTTGAAGTAGCGCTGCTCACCGAGCGCATGCTGATCGGCGTAGGCATCGAGGTTGTACTCGCCGGTGCTGCGCGCAAGGAACCAGTTCGAGGCCATGCGCAGGTTCTCGGTCACCACCGTGGTGGACTCGTCCAGGCCGGCGAAGCGCAGCATCAGCGTGGTGGCGAGCTGGTCGACCGCGTCCTCCTCGCGCCCGGTGATCGGGATCTGCAGCATGTTGATCAGCGCGTGGCCGGTCTCGTGCAGGATGATGAAGCGCACGTTGGCTTCGAGGTAACGCTGCGCGTAGTCGTCGCCGAGCTTGTTCTGCGCGGCCATCTCGCGACCGCGCTCGAGCAGCACCTTCATCGTCTCGTAGCACATCACCACTTCGCCGCGTTCGGGCGAGTAGAACGCGTTGGGCTCGCCACACTCGGCGGTGAGGTAGTTGATCTGTCGCGGCAGCATCAGCATGCCGTCGATGGCGTGCACTTCCGGCAGTTTGTGCAGCATGTCGCCGTCATGGGCGAGCTTGTAGTACTCCTCCAGCGCCGGCGTCTTCGGCTTGACGTACTCGTAGCCGAACTGCACGCCGCCGGCCTTGGAGTCGGCATTGGCGGCCTTGCCGAACACGACCGGCTTGAGCGCGGCCAGTTCGTCGGTGACCGCCTTCTCGGCGTCGGCGCGACCTTCGGCCCGGCCCTCGGCGCGTGCCGCCGCCAGTTTCGCCGGCTCCCGTTTGGCGACGATGAGCGAATAGGCGAAGGCGCCGCTGACCGCACCCAGGGCCAACGACAGCGTGACGATCAGGACTCTTGGCGACATGCGCTTCCCCGTTGCGCTTGACAGGCGTGGCGGACCACGCGCCACGCCCGGATCGTAGCGGCTCGCGAGGCGCGGCGGAACCGCCCTCTCGTTCAGGTGCCATGGACCTCCGCGACGGCAGGCTCCGGACGGATCCGCACCGCCCACATCACGCCGCCGATCAGCAATGCGATGCCAAACAACGTCAGCGCGCCCGGCATCCGTCCGCGCAGCGCGAAGGCATAGGCCAGCGCTGCCAGGGTCTCGAACACGATCAGCTGCCCGGCCAACGCGGTCGGCAGGCGCTGGCTGGCTTCGTTCCAGCAGGTGGTGCCCAGCCAGGAGGCGAACAGGCCGATCGCCGCCATCAGGCCGATGAAGAACCACGGCCGCGGACCGAACGGCATCGGGAATTCGGCGCCGGCCAGCGCCATGCCCAGCCACAGCAGGCCATAGCCCGCGGCGGCCAGCGGCAGCGTGGCCACGCCCTGCGCGGTCGCCCAGGTGCGCGGACTGCGGTCCGGGTGGGCGCGCAGCCAGTCGGCATTGCGCAGCGGGTACCAGGTCCAGCAGGCGACGGCGACGATCGCAAGCAGCGCGCCTTGCGCATAGCGGACCGGATCGGCGTCGGGATCGGCACGCAGTGCCTGCAGCTCGACATGGTTGACGCAGCCAATGCCGGCGGCGATCAGCACCAGCGATGGCAGCAGCGCGCGCCACGGCAGACGGCCGTCACGGCGGTGGTCGCGCAGGTTCGCGCTGATCGCGATCACCACCGGCAAGGTGCCGATGATCATCGTCGGCAAGGGTGCGCCGGCACGCTGGATCGCGCTGGCCAGGCACAGGTAGTAGATGAGGTTGCCGATGACGACCAGCTTCACCGCTTCGAGCCAGTCGCTGCGGGTGAGCCGTCGCAGCGCGGCGCGGTCCATCCACGCCAGCGGCAGCGCGATCAGGCCGAAGGCGAGGTAGCGGCCCACCGACTGCAGTGCCGCCGGGTACTCCGGCAGCAGCAGCGGACCGACGAAGACCAGGCCCCACATCAGGCCGGCGGCTAGCGCGTAGAGGGTTCCGATCCACATGGTGTGGATTCTGGTACAGCACGGCGTGCGTGTCTCGAACCAGATTGCGGCCGCCCCTGCCGTTGTAGGAGCGAGCTTGCTCGCGAACAGATGCAACTGCCGTCGCCAGGTCTGTTCGCGAGCAAGCTCGCTCCTACGGTGCGTTTGGCTGCGGCGGGATTTCAGTAGCGCATCAGGTGAAGCGGCGGATAGACCAGCGGCGGCTCGGCCTCGATTGCACGGGTGGGCGCCGATTCATCGATGTCGTCTCCGTGCAGACCTGCGCTCGATAGGGCGAAAGCGCGCGGCTGGTTGGGGTGGCGAGCGTACCGCTGGCCAAACAGCGGCATGCCGAACGCCAGTTCATGGCCGGTGGGACCGGTATCGCGCAGGGACTCGTTCTTGAACAACTGCATGGCATTACTCCGTGGGGGGAGGGAGTAGTCGAGCCCTGGCACCGTCCATGGCGCCCTCTCGACTTCGTGTCCAGGCTAGCGCTCGACGGTTACATCACGCCTTCGCGTGCGTTGCTGTTTTGTTCCGTTCATTCGCTCGCGGTGCTTGCAGTGCGTCGTGTTCAGGCACAGCAACCGATGGCGTCGCAGGCGTCGAGCTCCGGCGTGGACCGCGTGTCCTCCGCCCGGCGCGCAGCGCGCGCGTGGCCCAGCGGGGCGAAGTACTTCTCCGATGCGGCGCGGTTGCCGTAACCGTGCGTGTAACGGTCGTCGTCCTCATCGAGCAAATGCGGTTCGGCCAGATCGGGCTGCAGGAACAACAGATTGGTGAAGACGTTCATGGCGGACTCCCGGATTGATCCTGCCTGCCTGGCGTGGACAACTTCCTTGAACTGGATGCAAGATAGGCCCGCAGGTTTCTAATGAAAAGCGACAGTTTTGCAACCGAGAGTTGAGTTAGATTCAAGTCTCAGCCAGCGCAGAAAGCCCACAGGCAACTGGAAACCGTCCATGAGTCGTCCGCCCCTGCAGGCCCTGATCGGATTCGCCGCCGCCGCGCGCATCGGCAACCTCACGCGTGCGGCCGAGACGATGCATCTGACGGTCAGTGCATTGAGTCACCAGATCCGTGCGATCGAAGAACGGCTCGGCCGGCGCCTGTTCGTGCGCGGTGCACGCGGTGTGCGCCTGACTGACGACGGCCAGGCACTGTACGAGCGCATCGCGCCGCACCTGGACGCGATCGAGCGCGCGTTGCAGCCTCGCGTTTGCCGCGACGACTCGTTGACGATCACCTTGATGCCGTCGTTCGCATCGAGCTGGCTGGTGCCGCGTTTGCCGCGCTTTCTTGCCGCCCATCCGCAACTGGAGATCAGCCTGCAATCGAACATCGGCGTGGTCGACTTCGCCCGCGAAACCGCGATCGATGCCGGCATCCGCTTCGGTCCGGGCAAGTGGCCGGGACTGGAAGCGGTGCACCTGTTCGACGACTGGGTGACGCCGACCGCGAGCCCGGCCCTGCTCGAACGCCTGGGCTACCCGACCCTGGAAACGCTCGGCAGCTTTCCGTTGCTCGGCGCGCCCGGCGGTCGCTGGAGCGAATGGTTCGCCGAGTTCGGCGGCACGCCGCCGGAACGCTTCGTCGCCATCCTCGACGATTCGGAAAACCTGCACCGCGCCGCCGCCGAAGGGCTCGGGATCGTGCTCGGACGGATGACGCTGGCGCGTCCGCTGATCGAGGCCGGACGCCTGGTGACGTTGTTCAACGAGCGCTTCAAGGCCGAGTTCGCCCATTACCTGGTGTTTCCGCCGCGCTCGCGCGGACACGGCGGCCTGGCGGTGTTCCGCGACTGGCTGCTGGAGGAAGCACAGGTCTACGAGGCCGCCGAAGCCATACCGCCGCGTCGTGTCGGCGCGGCACGCAAGGCGGCGAAGGTGGCACGTACGCCGCCAGCCGGTAGGCGCCGCAAGGGCAGGTGATGGCCGCCGCGTGCGCTTGGCGTTAGGCTGGCGCCCCCGTACCGAGCCAAGGCCTGGAGCCCACCGCATGAAACGCACGCTGCCCGTCGTCCTGCTGTCCAGCCTGATGTCTGTTGCCCTTGCCGGCTGCGCCAGCAACGCGCACGAATCCGCCGCCGAAGCCGCCACCGCCGGCCCGAGCGCCAAGCCGGACAACAGCACCGCCCTCGACGCCGCCATCGCCGGCAGCACCCGCGATCCGCGCAATGTCGCGCGCGACCAGTATCGCCACCCGCGCGAGACGTTGACGTTCTTCGGCGTGTCGCCGCAACAGACCGTCATCGAGATCACCCCGGGTGCCGGCTGGTATTCCGAGATCCTCGCGCCGTACCTCAAGGACGGTGGCCACTATGTCGCCGCCGTCTGGGACGACGCGATCGCGGGCCAGCCCAAGTACCGCTACGACCTCAACAAGACCTTGCGCGGCAAGTTCGCCGGCAACGCCACCGTCTACGGCACGCCGGAAGTGCGCGTGTTCGATCCGAAGGCGCCGAACTTCGGGCCGGCCGGCTCGGCCGACACCGTGCTGACCTTCCGCAACGCCCACAACTGGGTCAGCGACGGCAATGCCGAGGCCTACTTCAAGGCGTTCCACGACGTCCTCAAGCCGGGCGGCACGCTCGGCCTGGTCGACCATCGCGCCAAGCCGGACGCCGACCTGGACTCGCAGAAGAAGTCGGGCTACCTGACCGAGGCGCTGGTGATCCAGCTGGCCCAGGGCGCCGGTTTCGTGCTCGAGGAGAAGAGCGAGGTCAACGCCAACGCCAAGGACACCACCGACCATCCCAACGGTGTCTGGACGCTGCCGCCAGTCAACCGCCACGACGCCGCCGATGACGCCAAGTACAAGGCGATTGGTGAAAGCGACCGGATGACGCTGCGGTTTCGCCGGGCGAAGTGAGGCAAGGGCCTTAAGGCAAGGGCGGGAACAGGGAACGGGGAACAGGGAACGACGCCGTGTCGGCGCAGCGATGCACGGATCTGCGGCGGCACTTCGTTCCCTCTTCCCTGTTCCCGCTCCTCATTCCCGCATCTGCCCGCTCATGCTGATCGCCTTCAACAAACCTTATGGCGTGCTGTGCCAGTTCACCGACCGCAGCACCCCGCCGCGACCGACGCTGGCGGGTTTCGGCCTGCCGCCACAGGTCTATGCCGCCGGCCGACTCGACCACGACAGCGAGGGCCTGCTGCTGCTCACCGATGACGGCGCGCTGGCCCATCGCCTGACCGATCCGCGCCACAAGCAGCCCAAGACCTACTGGGTGCAGGTCGAAGGCGATCCGGGCGAGGAACAGGTCGCGATGCTTGCGCGCGGTGTCGTCCTCAACGACGGACCGACACGACCGGCGCAGGCGCGATGCATCGAAACGCCATCGCTGTGGCCGCGCGATCCGCCGGTGCGCTTTCGCAAGAAAGTGCCCGATGCCTGGCTCGAGATCACGATCAGCGAAGGCCGCAACCGCCAGGTACGGCGCATGACCGCCGCGGTCGGATTGCCGACGTTGCGGCTGGTGCGCGTGGCGATCGGACCCTACCGCCTCGGCGATCTGCCCTCCGGCCAGTGGCGCGATCTGTAGGAGCGAGCTTGCTCGCGAACAGGCTGGCGGCGCGTAAACGCTGATCGCGAGCAAGCTCGCTCCTACGATCAGCCCCGCGTCTCTTCGCGGGGATCGGTGTCGGCGGGAAAGTTCGCCACCGGCACCGAGTTCGCCCCCGGCCGGGTGATCAACAGCACGCCGCCGAGCACCACCGCGGTGCCGATCAGCTGCACCGCCGTGATCGGCTCGCCGAGCAGCCAGGCGCCGAGGAACACCAGCGACACCGGCCCGATCACCGACATCTGCGCGGCCGAACCCGCCCCCAGTCGCGCCACCGCGCCCATGGTGAAGGTCACCGGCAGGAATGTGCAGAAGATCGCGTTGACCAATGCCAGCCAGTACACCGGCGCGGGCAACTGCAGCAGATGCACCGGATCGCGCAGCAGCAGGTAGTGGATCACCGTCGCCGCGGTCGACACGCACATCGCATATGCCACCAGCCGCAGCGAGCCGATGCGCTGGATCAGCTGGCCCGACATCGCCAGGTACAGCGCGTAGCTCAGCGCGGCCAGCAGTACCAGGCCGCTGCCGAACAGCACGTGCTCGCCCTGCACGCGCAGGTTCTCGACGAACACCAGGGCGACGCCGGCGTAGCTCACCGCCAGCGCGATCCATTCCTTGCGCGCGACCTTGCGACCGAAGGCGAACACGCCGATCAGCAGCACGAAGGTCGGATTGAGGAACAGGATCAGACGCTCCAGCGACACCGGCACGTATTCCAGTCCCCAGAAGTCGAACAGGCTGGAGAGGTAGTAGCCGAGCACGCCCAGGATCAGGATCAGGCCGAAGTCGCGGCGGCTCATCGGCGTTCGACCCGGCCGCCGCGATTCGTGGATGCCAAGGATGACGAACAGCGGCAGCGACATCAGCATCCGCAGCGCCAGCACGTCGAGCGCATCGATACCGTAGCGGTACTGGAACTTGGCCAGGATCGCCTTGGCCGAGAACAGCACCGCGCCGACCGCGGCCAGGGTGAAGCCGACCCGACGCGCGGCAGGGCCCTGGGACAGGGCGGTGGTGGCAGCAATCCGGCTCATTCTGCGCAGTCGCCGTCGGTGGCCGGCGACAGCCCGCGATGGCGTTCCGACTTGCCAAACACCTTGCCGTCGGAAGCAAACGGGGCGACCTGCAGCGACGAACGGCCGAGCGGGCGGAGGGACTGGTGCATGGGGGGGTGGCAGCGGGAGTAGGGTGTTACATGATGCGGCGCGTTGTGGTCGTTGGGGCAGACGCATCCCGCAACACCGTGTTGCGGATCATGACCGGATGTCGACCGATGCCGGCACTGGATTGCCGGCAATGGGGTGTCGAATGCACGCAATCAGGCGGGTTTCTGCTAACGTCTGGGCCGATGCTGCCGCGGCGCGAGAGGGGACGTCGCCGCCACGGGGACACGGACGCATGGCCATGGCAACAAGCAACGCAGGCCCGAGCACTTCGGGACGCATCCTGGTCGTCGACGACCAGAACGTGAACCTGCGCGTGGTCGGGACCCTCCTCGTCCGCCAGGGCTACGAGGTGATCACCGCCGGCAGCGGCGAGGAGGCGCTGCAGCGCTACGTCGAATCGCCGCCCGACCTGATCCTGCTCGACATGATGATGCCCGGCATGGACGGCTTCGACGTGCTCGCCTCGCTGCACGAGCTGGGCCCATTGCAGGTGCCGGTGGTGTTCGTCACCGCGGCCCACGACCGCGACCTGCTGCTGCGCGCCTTCGACGCCGGCGTGGTCGACTACGTCACCAAGCCTTTCCTGCCCGAGGAACTGCTGGCCCGGGTCAATGCCCACGTCGGCCTGAAGCTGACCCGCGACCGCCTCGAGCGCGTCGCCCGCGAGCGCGAGGAACTGGTCAACCTGGTCGCCCACGACCTCAAGAATCCCCTCAGCAGCGTGCTGTTCGCCGGCGAGCTGCTGCGCAGCGGCGTGTGCAAGCCCGAGCGGGTGCCGCGCTACCTGCAGATGATCCACGAGAGCGCCGACGACGCCCTGGGCTACATCCGCCATTACCTGGAAAGCCAGGCCGGGCGGCTCGAGCAGGAAATTCCCGCCGAGCGTGCCGACGTGGGCGAGACCCTGGAATGGCTGTTGCAGCGCTACGAAATCCAGCTGGAAGCCCGCGGCATCCGCATCGACCTGCGACCGCCGGCCGGCCGCGCCGAGGTCGCGATCCACCCGCGCGTGCTGCGCCAGGTCAGCGAGAACCTGGTGACCAATGCGATGAAATACGCGCCCGACTGCGAGCTGCTGCTGACCGCACGCAGCGGTGCGCCGGGCTACTGGCAGCTGATCGTCGCCGACCGCGGGCCGGGCATTCCGGCCGATCGCCAGCGCGAGCTGTTCAAACCGTTCGTGCGGCTGGACGAAGGCACCAACCCGGACGGCCTGTCCAACGGCCTGGGCCTGTCGCTGGCCAAGCGCATCATCGCCAATGCCGGCGGCCAGCTCTGGTACGAGCCGCGCCGTCACGGCGGTTCGCGCTTCATCATCGAGCTACCCGAAGCGGCCCCGCTCACTTTGTAGGAGCGAGCTTGCTCGCGATCGGGCACGGTGGACCCTGAGGGGGATCGCGAGCAAGCTCGCTCCTACCCCGTGCAGGGCTATTGGCTTTCGACGCGGCGACTGCGGCGCGGGGCTGGCCGCTTCGTGCTGCGCTGCGCCTCGACCCGGCGCGAGGAGCCTTCGATCGCTTCGCCATTCTCGGCCTGGCGCGCGCGCCGCTTGGCCGCATACCAGAGCAGCCCAGCCCCGGCTACGGCGGCGGCGACCAGCACCGGGTTGCGGCGCACGAACTTGCCCGCCACCTGCACCCCGCCCTTGACCACGCCGAGCTTGGCGCCGGTTTCGAGCCACTTGCCTGCCTGCCGGGTGACGCCTGGCACGGCATGGCGGATGTTGTCGCTGACCGCGGAAGCCAGTTCCAGGGCGCGTTCGGGCAGGTCGGAGAGCTTGCTCATCGTGGATGACCCGGGAAGACAATGACAGGCCTGCAGTGTCCACGCCGGTTCGTTGAAGCGGCGTGAGCGGAGCGCGAGGTTGCCGGCTCTTGGCTGAATGCCGATCATGGCCGTCGCCTCGTTCGCTCCTGCGCGGTCCGCCATGATCCGAGTGTTGCCCGACGTGCTCTCCGCCGCCGAACTGCAGGCGGTGCGCGACTTGTTGCCGCAGGTGCGCTTCGGCGACGGTCGCGTCACCAACCCCGACTCGTCGGTCAAGCAGAACCTGCAGGCGCCACAGGAAGATCCGGCCAACGCGCGTATCGCCCAGATCGCCCGCGATGCGCTGATGCGCTATCCGGAGCTGCGCGTGTTTGCCCAGCCGCGGACGATGGCGCGGACCACGGTGGTGCGCTACGAGCCGGGAATGAACTACGGCTGGCATGTCGACGAGGCCTTGTTCCCGTCGACACCGCCGATGCGCAGCGATCTGTCGTGCACGGTGTTCCTCAATGACCCGGCCGACTACGACGGCGGCGAGCTGACCATCCAGCTCGGCGCGCAGGAGCTCACCTACAAGCTCGAGCCCGGCAGCGCCATCCTGTATCCGTCCACCACCATCCATCGCGTCACGCCGGTCACGCGCGGCGTGCGCCTGGCGGCGATCACCTGGCTGCAGAGCTGGGTCGCCGACAGCGGCCGGCGTGAACTGCTGGTGCAACTGGAAGAAGCCCGTGCACTGGCCGCCAGCGGCGGCGACCGCCAGCGCCTGCAGGTGCTGCTGGAATCGCTGCGGACCAATCTGTTCCGGATGTGGGCCGACACCTGATCGTTGCGCCGATGCACTGATCCGCCAGGCGACGACGATGTCGCGCAGTCGTGGATGCTCTTCCGCAGCCACAGCACGCATCGCCCGACCTGTAGGAGCGAGCTTGCTCGCGAAGGGCGCCCACGCGGTCGATGCGGTCGATGCGCACGATATCGCGAGCAAGCTCGCTCCTACGCCTGAGGCCAGTGGTATCTGATTCCGATCGGCGCGACACGGCGGCACGGTGAACCGATGCAGATGCCGTCGCACCCCGGAAGCCGCGCCCTGCGAAAGGGCCGGGCGTCGCTTTGCGGACAGATCTACCTGGTCACCGTTGCCTGCCACCGCCGCGAGCGACGCTTCCTTGACTCCGGTGCTGCCCAGGACGTGAGCAGCATTCTGCAGCGCACGGACACCTGGCACGATGCGGTCAATCTTGCCTGGGTGTTGATGCCGGACCACTGGCATGCATTGGTGCAGCTGGGACAGTCCCGGGCACTCCCGTCAGTGATGCAACGCGTCAAGTCCCTCACGGCACGTGCCACAAACGCAGCAACGAAACGAGACGGTCGCGTCTGGCAGCCGGGGTACCACGATCGCGCCCTGCGTCACGACGAGAGCCTCGTGGACTGCGCCAGATACATCGTCGCCAACCCGATCCGCGCCGGGCTGGTCACGCGCGTCCGCGACTACTCCTACTGGAATGCAGTCTGGCTGTAGGAGCGAGCTTGCTCGCGATATCGTGCGCATCGGCCGCACTCGCGCCATCGCGAGCAAGCTCGCTCCAACAGATCACGTGCCGCGGGGCTTGGCGCGGTGTGTGGCGGTCGCGGTCCAGGGGTCGTCGGGCCAGGGATGCCTGGGGTAACGGCCCTTCATTTCCTTCTTCACTTCCGGGTAGGTGCGGTCCCAGAAACCGCGCAGGTCCTGGGTGATCTGCAGCGGCTTGCCGCCCGGCGAGAGCAGGTGCAACGTCAGCGGCACGCAGCCCTCGGCGATACGCGGCGTGTCGGCCAGGCCGAACAGCTCCTGCAGTTTCACCGCCAGCACCGGCGCCACCGGCGTGTCGGCGACATCGTCGAAGGCGTACTCGATCGATCGCTCCATGCCCGATGGCACCGCCATCCGCGTCGGCGCCAGCGCGTCGATCTTCTGTCGCAGCGACCAGTCCAGCAGCGAGCGCAACGCTTCGCCCAGCTCCTGTTCCGACAGCGCATCCAGACGCGTCTTGCCGCTTAGCACGGGCTTGAGCCATTGCTCCACGGTCGCCATCAGTGCGGCATCCGACAGATCGGGCAAGTCCAGCTCGGGCAGCCAGGCGCGCAGGCAGCGCACGCGTGCGCGCCATTGCGACAGCGATGGCGTCCACGGCAGCGCCTGCAGGCCGAGCTGGCGCACGGCGTCGACCAGGGCATCGGCGTAACGCGACGGGTCGGGCTTCGCCAGCGGCCGGCTGTCGATGACGATGCGGTCGAAGCGCTGCTCGCGCACGGCGGCGATCCCGCGCAGGCTGCTGTCCCAGACCACGCGGTCCTCGCTGACGAAGCGTCCGGGGAAATCGTTGCGCAGCCGCTGCTCGTCGAGCGGCGCGGCCCGCATCACGCGGGCATCGCGCGGGTCGTCGCGCAGCTCGCTGATGGCGATCCAGGGTTCGCCGTAAAGCGCGCTGTCGTCGAAGAGCTTGGCGCTGCGGCCGTTGGCGAGCTGGTAACGGTACGGGTCGCTCGGATGTTGGCGCGCGATCCGATCGGGGAACGCGTGCAGCAACAGATCGCCGAGCAGGTGCGGCGGCGCCGACGACGGTGGCATGGAATCCACGCGCAGGCGACGTCGCCATTGCTTCGCGGCCTGGTCGATCGCCGCCAGCGCCGAACGCGAGGCATCGCCGCCAACACGACCGGCGCGGAACGCCGCCAGCGCCTGCCAGCGTTCGGCGACCGCATCGCTGCGCGAGCGCAGGGGATCGCGGGCTTCGATCAGCGCGGCGAGGTCGCAGGCCAGCGCCCGCTCGCTGGGCTGCGTCGGCGCCAGCAGCATCGCTGCCAGGCGCGGATGCGTGCCCAGCGCGAGCATGCGCCGGCCCAGCGGCGTGATCGCTCCGCCGTCGAGCGCGCCCAGACGCTGCAATAGTTCGCGCGCGGCTGCCAGCGCACCACTGGGCGGCGCATCCACGAAGCGAAGGTTGGCGTCGCCCCACGCCGCCAGTTCCAGCGCCAGGCCGGCCAGTTCGACCTGTCCCATTTCCGCGCGACGCTGCGGCTCCAGGCGCTGCGACTCGGGCCACAGCCGGTACGCCCAGCCTTCGGCGACGCGACCGGCGCGGCCGGCGCGCTGGTCGGCGGAGGCCTGGGCGATGGTGACCACGTCGAGTCGGGCAAAGCCGCTGTTGGGGTCGTAGCGGGGTTCGCGCGCCTGGCCGCTGTCGATCACCACGCGAACAGCGGGCAGCGTCACGCTGGATTCGGCGACATTGGTGGCGAGCACGACGCGGCGATGGCCGTCCGGATCGGGCTGCAGCACGCGCGACTGCTGCTCGACCGGGAGCTCACCGTGCAGGGTCAGCACATCGACGCCGGCAGACGACGCGCTCGCCTCGAGCGCGGCCTGCACCCTGGCGATCTCGCGCTGCCCGGGCAGGAACACCAGCACATCACCTGGATGCTGCGTCAGTGCCTGTTCGACGGCGCGGCGCGCCTGGTGTTCGAGCGCCTCCTCGCGCCGCGCCGGAAAGTGCGCGACGGTGACCGGATAGCTGCGTCCGGCGCTGCTCAGGCGCGGTGCGTCGAGGAATGCGGCCAACCGTTCGCCATCGAGCGTGGCCGACATCACCACGATGCGCAGGTCCTCGCGCAGGCCCGACTGCACGTCCAGCGCCAGTGCCAGGCCGAGGTCGGCGGCAAGGTGGCGCTCGTGGAATTCGTCGAACAGCAGTGCGCCGATGCCTTCGAGCATCGGATCGTCCTGCAGCATCCGCGTCAGGATGCCTTCGGTGACGACTTCCATGCGCGTGCGCGCCGACACCTTGTTCTCGAAACGGATGCGGTAGCCCACCGTCTCGCCCACCGGTTCGCCACGCTGCCGTGCCATGAAACCGGCGGCGGCGCGCGCGGCCACGCGGCGCGGCTCCAGCATCACGATCTTCTGCCCGCCCAGCCAGGGCGCATCGAGCAGCGCGGGCGGCACCTGCGTGGTCTTGCCGGCACCTGGCGGCGCCTCCAGGACCAGGCGCGGATGCGCGGCCAGGCTGTCGCGGATGCGCGGCAGCAGCTCGTCGATCGGGAAGGTGGGCGCTTGCGGGGCTTGCTCGTTCACCGCGCAAGGATAAGGCGGGAATATGAAGCGGGAAGAGGGAAGAGGGAACGTGGGGTTGACGGAGCTTTGCGTCGGCAGCTTCGGTGGCGGCGCGGCCTCTGGTGCGACGTGGCGCCAGTGCCGGTCGCCTTTCGTTCCCCCTTCCCCCTTCCCCCTTCCCCCTTCCCTCTTCCCTCTTCCCGCTTCACATTCCCGCTTCGCGCTCCTGCCCCACCCCCGCGCCGCCCCTCCACCGCGCATTGCTAAACTGCCCCGCCCCGCAATGCCCCTTCAGACATGCAACTGGTCGACATCGGCGCCAACCTCACCCACGACTCGTTCGACCACGACCGCGATGCCGTGCTCGCCCGTGCGCGCGAAGGCGGGGTGGTGCAGATGGTGATCACCGGCGCCAGCCGCGAGCACTCGCCGCTGGCGCTGAAGCTGGCCAAACAGCATCCGGGCGAGCTGTTCGCCACCGCCGGCGTGCATCCCCACCACGCCAGCGAGTACACCAGCGAGTGCGATGCCGAGTTGCGCGAACTGCACTCGCACGCCGAAGTGGTCGCCGTGGGCGAGTGCGGGCTCGACTACTTCCGCGATTTCTCGCCGCGGCCTTCGCAGCGGCGGGCGTTCGAACAGCAGCTGCAGATCGCGGTGGACCACGCTGTCGACGGCGTGGGCAAGCCGCTGTTCCTGCACCAGCGCGATGCCCACGCCGATTTCATGGCGATGATGAACAACTTCGACGGCCGCATCGGCCCGGCGGTGGTGCATTGCTTCACCGGCACGCGCGAGGAGCTGTTCGACTATCTCGACCGCGACTGGCACATCGGCATCACCGGCTGGCTCTGCGACGAGCGCCGCGGCCAGCACCTGCGCGAGCTGGTGAAATCGATCCCGGCCAACCGCCTGATGATCGAGACCGATGCGCCCTACCTGTTGCCGCGCACGATCCGGCCGGTGCCGCCGCACCGTCGCAACGAGCCGATGTACCTGGCCCATATCGTCGAAGAGCTGGCCCGCGGCCGCGGCGAGGACGTCGCCACCGCGGCCGCCAACAGCACTGCCACCGCCCGCGAATTCTTCCGCCTGCCGCGCTGACTGCCGCGCCCGGCGCCTCAGCGGTCGACCAGCCACTTGGACGGCTGCGGCCTGGTCATGACGACCTGGTCGGCGCCGGGATTGCGCTGGCAGGCGCGACGGGCGTCGGTCATCAGCCGGGCCCGCATGGCGTAAGCCTGGCCGAAGTTGTCGACACCCGTAAGCCGCGCTACCGCCTGCTGGCTGGGCAGCTGCGGGCGTTGGCAGTCGATCGTGATCGTCGACGCCAGGGTGCCGTCCTGGGGGTCGGCGGCCATGGCGTTGGCGGCGACGAGTGCGATTGCGAGCAGGGCAACAGGTGCGTTCATGGGAGGCTCCCGGGGACGCCGGTGGTTTCGGCGTGGCCAGCCTGACGCCGCGGCGCCGGCAGGTCTTGAGGCCGACGTGAGGGCCCGCGCGGGCTTGTGCATGGGTTCGCGACCCAACCTTGGGGAATGCTTAGGCCGTGTGCTGCGCCGGCCCGCGTATCCGTAGATGGGTGTTTTTCCACGTGCCGCGATGACCCGCCCTGTTCCGCCCGTGCTCCGCTTCGACGACATCGTCCTGGACCTGCCGGGCCGACGCCTGCTGCGCGCAGGGCAGCCGCAGTCGCTGGAGCCCAAGGCCTTCGCCGTGCTCGAACTGCTGGTCGGCTCGCCGGGCCAGGTGTTCTGCCGCGACGAGATCCTCGACGAGGTCTGGGGTCACCGCCACGTCACCCCCGGCGTGCTCAACCGCGTGATCACCCTGGTCCGGCACGCCCTGGGCGAGGACGCCCATCGCTCGCGCTACCTGCACACCGTGCACGGCTATGGCTACCGCTTCGACCTGCCGGCGCAGGCGGCCAGTGTCGAGGCGGAAGTGCCGGTCCAGGCCGCCGCGACCGGGGTGGAAGTCGCGGCGGACGCCGTCGACGATGACGCGGTCGCGACACCGGATGCGCCGACGCCCATGCAGGCACCGCCCCGCGCGCGGCCCTGGCTGCGGCCGTGGCTGCGATATGCCGTCGCGGCGACGGCGCTCGTCGCAGTGGCGGTGGCCGTGTGGTTGTGGCCACGGCCCACGGGCACCGCAATGACCTCGCCGGTGCTGGCCGTGCTGCCGATGCGCGCGGTCGGCGAGGATCCTCGCGGCCAGGCCTTCGCCGATGGCCTGAGCGAGGAGATGATCGGGCTGCTGGCCCACATCGACGGCTTGCGCGTGATCTCGCACACCGCGTCGTTCAAGTTCCGCGATGGCGAATTGCCGATGACCGAGGTCGCCAGACAGCTGCAGGCGACACACCTGCTCGAGGGCAGCGTGCGCCAGGACGGCGAGCGCCTGCGCATCAGCCTGCATCTGGTCGAAGCCAACGGCAATCGCACCGTCTGGTCGCAGAGCTTCGACCGCGAGTTCCGCGACATCTTCGTCGTCCAGCGCAGCATCGCCTACGCGATCGCCAACACCCTGGAACTCCAGCTGGGACTGTCAGGCGCGACGTCGACCGAGGGTGAGGATCCTGCGCTGTACCGACGCTACCTGCTGGCACGCAACGCGCCGCCGCGCGGCAACGAGGATCGCGCGGAAGCCGCCGAAGCGGCCCTGCGTGAGCTGACGCTGGAGCATCCGGACTACGCGCGTGCGCAGGGCGGACTGGCCGTGATCCTGTGGGTACGCTCGCTGTGGGCGCAGCCCGGGCGCGATGAACTGCGCGCGCAGGCCGAACAGGCCGCGGCCAGGGCACTGCGGCTCGATCCGCGGCAATCGGAGGCACACGCCGTCCTTGCTGCCCGCGCCTGTCGCGTGCAGCGCTGGGACGACTGCATGCGGTTGTCCAAGCGTGCGATCGAGCTGGCACCGTCCGACACGCTGTGTCGCGGCTGGCACGCTTACCGGCTGGCGACGGTCGGCTATGTGCAGCAGGCGCTGCGCGAGATCGACGACGCGCTGCTGTTGGCTCCGTACGACCAGGACCTGCACTTCTGGCGCGGAAGGCTCCTCGACACGCTGGGTCGCCACGATGAAGCCCGCGAGCACCTGGCCATCGCCTCGCCCGATCGCGCCGCGACCGCGCTGTTCTTCAACGCGATATGGCGACGCGACTACACGACCGCACAACGGCTGGTCGAGGCGCTGCCCGCGGACGTTCCATGGCGGACGCCGGAACTGGCCGCAGTCGCTGCCCTGCGTGATCCGGCTTTGTGGCCGGCCGTGCTGCCGGCGATCGGGGTCTCCGAGCGCCACCCTCGCCACGGCCAGTACCCCTACGATTTCACCCGACTGCTGCTGCCCGTGCGCGAATACGCCCGCGATATCGACGGGCTCGATGCCGTGCAGCGTTTGGGCTACGCGTCGTACCAATGGGTGTTCTGGCAACCCGAATCGCGCGCATTGCGCCAGGACCCGGCGTTCCAGCGCTACCTGCAGCGCAGTGGGCTGGCCGCGTACTGGCGCGAGCACGGCTGGCCGGACGTGTGCCACGCCGACGGCGCCGGCGTGGCCTGCGATTAGCGCCCTGCCTCGTACGCCTGCAGATGGCACCACGCCGCAGCCAGCAGCGGTGCCGGCTGCGATGCCGCGTACGCGCGGTGCAGCATGTCGCCGACGATCTGCAGCGCTTCCACCGGTTGCCCGGCTTCCAGGTCGCGCAGCATCGAAGCCGTCAGCGGCGAATCGATCCTGGTCAGTGTTTCCAGCGCGGTCTGCTGCGCCGCGTCCGGGATCGGTTCGCCCGCCGCCTTCGCCACCGCGAGGCATTCGCGGTAGAGCGCCCGCATGAACGTGTCCCCGCCTTCGGCAGCAACGATGCGGCCGACGCTCGCGCGCATCAGGCAGGTGCCTGCGGCAAGGGCCGACAGGAAGGTGTACTTGGCCCACTGCTCGGCGGCGATGCGCTGCGAGCGCAGGTGGTCGATGCCAGCATGCACGCACAGGCGGGCGAAGGCGGCCGTGCGCTCGCTGTCGGGGTCGCCGTCGCGCTCGCCGAAGGTGATCGAGGCCGGGCGCCCAAGGTGCAGCACTTCACCATTGGGCCCCTTCATCGCGCTGATGAAGCACAGGCCGCCGAGCACGCGGTGGGCGCCAAACCTGGCGTCGAGCAGCGGGAAGTGGGCGAGGCCGTTGAGGATCGGCAGGACCGCGGTGCCGGCGCTGACGGCCGGCGCCGCCGAGGTCATCGCGCTGTCGAGGTCGTAGGCCTTGCAGCTGAGCAGCACCAGGTCGAACGGGCGCTCGCGCGCCAGCGCCGGCAGTGCCTCGGCGGTGACATGCGCGACGTCGATGTCGGCATCGCCGAGCGGGCTGCGCAGTGCCAGGCCGTTTGACTGCAACTGCACGGCTCGTGCCGGACGCACCAGGAAGGTGATGTCGGCACCCGATTGCGCCAGGCGCCCGCCGAAGTAGCCGCCGGTTCCGCCGGCGCCGAGAACCAGGACACGCATATAGACGAATCCTCAGCTGCGCAGGCCGACACCGCGCTTGAGCAGCCACAGGCCGAGCGATGCCAGCGCCACGACGAAGGCCATCATCAGCGTGTAGGCCACCCACACCGGCACGTCGCTGACGCCCAGCAGGCCGTAGCGGAACGCGTTGACCATGTAGAAGATCGGGTTGGCATGGGTCATCGCCTCTGCCCACGGCGGCAGCAGCTTGACCGAGTAGAACACGCCGCCCAGGTAGGTCAGCGGCGTCAGGATGAAGGTCGGCACGATCGCGATGTCGTCGAACTTCTTGGCGTACACCGCGTTGACGAAACCGGCCAGCGAGAAGATCGTCGCGCCCAGCAGCACGGTGGTGAAGGTGACCAGCGGATGCGGAATGCGCACCTTGGTGAAGAACATCGCGATCACCAGCACGATCGCGCCGACCATCAGGCCGCGCAGCACCGCACCGGCGACGTAGCCGCCCAGGATCACCCAGTTCGGCATCGGGCTGACCAGCAGCTCCTCGACGTGGCGGCCGAACTTGGCGCCGAAGAACGAGGACGAGATGTTGCCGTAGCTGTTCTGGATCACGCTCATCATCACCAGCCCGGGGACGATGAAGTCCATGTACTTGATCCCGTCCATCTCGCCCACGCGCGAACCGATCAGGCCGCCGAAGATCAGGAAGTACAGGGTCATGGTGATCGCCGGCGGCACCAGGGTCTGGCCCCAGATGCGCAGGATGCGGTTGATCTCGCGGCGGACGATCGTGCCCAGCGCCACCAGGTTGCGCTGGTGGTCGGTGAGTTCCCTGGCGACGACGACGGTATTCATGCTTGGTCCTGCAATGCGTTGTGGTGTGCTCCGGGCGGAGGAGCAAGCAAGCTTCAAACGAGCGTTACGCCATCGGTTCCGGCGGTGCCTGCGCGGTGCTGTCCTGGGCGTTCTCGCCGGTCAGGCGGACGAACAGCTCCTCCAGGCGGTTGGACTTGGTGCGCATCGAGCGCACGCGGATCCCGGCATCGCCGAGCACGGCGAACACGCGGTTGAGGTCCATCGCGCGCGGCATTTCGATATCGAGCGTGTGGTCGTCGGCGGCCAGCAGCGTCGTGCCTTCGATCAGCGGCAGCGTCGTCGGCAGCTGGCCGTCGATGTCGAGCAGGAAACCCTCGACGTCGAGCTTGGCCAGCAGCGCCTTCATCGGACCCTGCTCGACGATGCGGCCACGGTCGATGATGGCCAGGTTGCGGCACAGGCTCTCGGCTTCCTCCAGATAGTGCGTGGTCAGGATGATCGTGGTGCCGGCGGCATTGATCTCCTTGAGCGTCTTCCACATGCCGCGGCGGATCTCGATGTCGACGCCTGCGGTGGGCTCGTCGAGGATCAGCAGCCGCGGCTGGGTCATCATCGCCCGCGCGATCATCAGCCGGCGCTTCATGCCGCCCGACAGCGTGCGGCTCATCATGTTGGCCTTTTCCCACAGGTGCGCGCGCTTGAGCTCGACCTCGGCGCGCTGCAGGGCCTCCTCGCGCGGCACGCCGTAGAAGCCGGCGTAGTTGACCAGGATGTCGAGGGGCTTCTCGAACATGTTGAAGTTCAGCTCCTGCGGCACCAGGCCGATCAGGCGCATGGCGGCGTCGCGCTGGCGCGCCAGGTCGACGCCGAAGATCGACACCGAGCCGGCGCTGAGGTTGACCAGCGAGCTGACGATGCCGATCAGGGTGCTTTTGCCGGCGCCGTTGGGGCCGAGCAGGGCGAAGAAATCGCCCGGGACCACGTCCAGGGACACGCCCTTGAGCGCCTCGACGCGGTTGTCGTAGGTCTTGCGCAGGTCGCGCACGGACAGTGCGGGGGCGGCGGCGGCGGAATTGGGTGCCGCGGACGCGGCGGCTGCCGCGGTGGAGAGGTTCGAAGCCGGGGTCATCTGGGAGGCCTGTTGTGGAGCGCGCCTTCGCGGCGAGCCGCGCGGCGATAACCGGTAGTATAGGCGGCCTCGTGCCGGCACTCCGGCTACAGTCTGTTGCAACTTCCACCGGTATTGTCGTGGCCATCCAGCACTTCCCTCTCAAGCTCGTTTCGCGCCGGATGCTGGCCCCCACGGTCGGCCACTACACCTTCGTCCGCGACGATGGCCAGCCGCTGGACTTCATCCCGGGCCAGTTCATCCAGGTCCACTTCACCTACGCCGACGGCACCGCGACCAAGCGCAGCTATTCGCTGGCGACCATCCACGACCACGCCCTGGGACCGGGCGAGGCGGTCGAGATCGCCGTCAGCTACGTCGCCGGCGGCGCCGCCACCGCGCTGTTCGAGGGCCTGGAGGGCAGCGGCCGGGTCGACGCCAGCGGTCCGTTCGGCCGCTTCTGCCTGATGCCGGCCGACGCCAACAAGCGCTACCTGCTGATCGGCACCGGCACCGGCGTCACGCCGTACCGGGCGATGCTGCCCCAGCTCGATGCGCTGATCCGTGAGCGCGACATCCAGGTGGTGCTGCTGTTCGGTGCGCGCACGCCGGTGGAGCTGCTCTACGGCGATGAGTTCCGCGCCTTCGCCGCCCGGCATCCGCAGAACTTCCGCTTCGTCCCGTGCTTCTCGCGCGAGTTGCCCGAGCCGGGCTCGGCGCAGGCGCACGCCGACGTCCGCCACGGCTACGTGCAGCAGTACCTGGACGAGTTCGCACCCAGTGCCGGCGACGACATCGCCTACCTGTGCGGCAATCCGAACATGGTCGATGCCTGCTTCGAGGCGCTCAAGGTCCATGGCCTGCCGGTGCCGCAGATCCGCCGCGAGAAGTACGTCAGCAGCAAGTAGGGCCGGCTCTGGAGGGAGCGGCTTCAGCCGCGACCCGACACCTTGCCGTCTTCGCGGCTGAGGCCGCTCCCACCCGGTCACATTCTTCCCGCGCCCCTCGTCTGGCATCCTTGAAGGCGCTTTGCCTTATGGACGAGAGGTCATCATGCGCAGTATCGGGGGAAGGACGGCCGCGCTCGCGGCGGTTCCGTTGTCGTTGGGTCTGCTGTTGTCCGGCTGCAGTTCGCAGGTCGCGGACTCTGCGTCGGCGAAGGACGCTGGCAAGAGGATGTACGGCACGATCGCGTTCGAGCCATGCACGCTGTCGGCGCCACTGTCGCCGTCGAGCATCGACGCGCAATGCGCGAAGTTCGAAGTCGCCGAGGATCCGGCCGCGCCCCATGATGGCAGGAGCGTGGGCCGCCGGATCCCGCTCAACATCGCCTGGCTGCCCGCCGGCGACCAGTCCGGCGGCACCGCCGACCCGGTGTTCTTCCTCGCCGGCGGCCCCGGACAGGCCGCGACCGAGTACGCCGCGCAGATCGACCAGGCGCTGCGCGATGTGCGCAAGCAGCGTGACATCGTCCTGATCGACCAGCGCGGCACCGGCAAGCTCAGCCCGCTCGATTGCCGCGACGGCAATGGCCGCGAGCTTGCCTTGCCCGACGCCGACGCGACCGATGCCAACGCCATTGCCGACTACGCCGGACGCTGCGCGCAGGCCTTGACCGACAAGGCGGATCCGCGCTTCTACACCACCACCCAGGCCATCGCCGATCTCGATGCGGTGCGTGCGGCGCTCGGCGTCAGCCGCATCAACCTGGTCGGCGTGTCGTACGGCACGCGCGTGGCACAGCAGTATGCCGCGCACTACCCGCAGCACACGCGGGCGATCGTGCTCGACGGCATCGCTCCCAACTCGCTGGTGGTCGGCGGCGAGTTCGCCCGTACCTTCGAGCGCGCGCTCGGCCTGCAGGTTGCGCAATGCCAGAAGCTGGAGAGCTGCCGCAAGCGCTTCCCGCAGGACCTGCGCACACAGCTGCATGCATTGAAGGCGCGTCTTGCGACCGCACCGGTGGAGGTCGAGTACCGCGATCCCGCCAGTGCCGAGGTCAAGCACGACACGCTCACCGCCGACACCGTGGTCGGTCTGACCCACCTGTTCTCGTACATGCCGCAGATGGCATCGCTGCTGCCGGTGGTGATCGACGAGGCCGACCGCGGTCGCTACGCGCCGCTGATGGCGCTGTCGCAGATGATGACGCGCGAAGTCGGCGGGCAGATGTCACGCAGCATGCAGTGGTCGGTGATCTGCGCCGAGGATGCCGATCGCTATCGTGCTGACCCGGACGATGCGGGGACGGTGCTGGGGGCCGACGTAGCAACGGCGTTCTTCGCCGCGTGCAGGAGCTGGCCACACGGGTCGCGGCCCGCCGGCTTCAATGAGCCGCTGAAGTCGAACGTCCCGGCGCTGCTGCTGTCGGGCGAGATCGACCCGGTAACGCCGCCTGCCTACGGCGAACAGGTGCTCAAGGGTCTGCCCAACGGTCGTCATCTGGTTCTGCGCGGGCAGGGCCACAACGTCGGCGGCGTCGGCTGCCTGCCCAAGCTGGTCGGCCAGTTCATCGAGTCGACCGACGCACGAAAGCTCGATGCCAAGTGCCTGGACACGATCGGCTACGTGCCACCGTTCACCGGCTTCAACGGGTGGGAACCATGATCATCGCCAACGACCTGCACAAGAGCTTCAAGACCAAGACCGGCACCGTGCGTGCCGTCGATGGCGTCAACTTCGAAGCGCACGATGGCCAGATCACCGGCCTGCTCGGACCCAACGGCGCCGGCAAGACCACCACGCTGCGCATGCTCTACACACTGATGAAGCCCGATGCCGGCCAGGTGATGGTCGATGGCGTCGATGCCGGGCGCGACCCGGAAGCGGTGCGCCGTGCACTGGGCGTGTTGCCCGATGCACGCGGCGTGTACAAGCGCCTGACCGCGCGCGAAAACATCGCCTACTTCGGCGAGCTGCACGGCATGTCCGCGCAGGCCATCGCGCAGCGCACGCAGACACTGGCCGACGCGTTGCAGATGCACGACATCCTCGACCGCCAGACCGAAGGCTTCTCGCAGGGCCAGCGCACCAAGACCGCGATCGCACGCGCACTCGTGCACGACCCGCGCAACGTGATCCTGGACGAGCCGACCAACGGCCTGGACGTGATGACCACGCGCGCCATGCGCACCTTCCTCCAGCAGCTTCGCGCCGAGGGCCGCTGCGTGATCTTCTCCAGCCACATCATGCAGGAGGTCGCCGCGCTGTGTGACCGCATCGTCATCATCGCCAAGGGCCAGGTGGTCGCCGCCGGCAGTGCCGACGAGCTGCGTGCGCAGACCGGCGAGACCAATCTCGAGGATGCCTTCGTCAAGGCGATCGGTTCGGAAGAGGGCCTGCACGCATGAGTTCGATCCAATCCGACAAGGCTCCCCGCAGCAGCAGCATCGCCACGTTGTGGTCGGTGATGCGCAAGGAACTGCGCGACATCTCGCGTGACCGTCGCACGCTGGCACTGGCCCTGCTGATGGGACCGCTGCTGTATCCGCTGCTGATGATCGGCATCGGCACGCTCGCCGAGAGCCGCGCCAAGACGCAACTGGACAAGGTACTGGAGGTTCCGACCGTAGGCATCGAGCGAGCGCCCAACCTGGTGGCGTTCCTGGCCACGCAGGGCATCCAGGCCAAGCCGGCGCCGGCCGATCTGGACGCGGCAATCGCACGCCAGGACATCGACGTCGCCATGCGCATCAGTGTCGGCTTCCCCCGCAACTGGCACGACGGCCAGCCGGCGCTGGTGGAGATCGTTCGCGACAGCACGCGTCGCGACAGCGACATTCCGGGTGCGCGGTTGCGCGCGGCGCTGACGGCATACGGCGACCAGGTCGGTGCGTTGCGCCTGCTCGCCCGTGGCATCGATCCGTCGATCACGCGTGCGCTCAACGTCGGCAGTCGCGACCTGGCCACCGAGGATGCGAAACGCGGCCTGGTGCTGTCGTCGATCATGCCGTACCTGCTGATCCTGATGTCGTTCCTCGGCGGTGCCTACCTGATCATGGATGCCACTGCCGGTGAACGTGAGCGTCAGTCGCTCGAGCCGTTGCTGGCAACTCCTGCCCGCCGCGGTGCGATCGTCAGCGGCAAGATCGCCGCCGCGTGTGCGCTTGGATTGCTGTCGCTGTTGTTGACGCTACTCGCCTTCAAGTTCAGCGCGCAGGTCGGCACCAGTGTCGGCAAGATGCTCGATGTCAGCTTCGCCGCGATCGGAAAAATGCTGCTGGTGCTGTTGCCGATGTTGTTCATTGGCACGACGCTGCTGACGCTGCTGTCGGCGACGGCCAAGAGCATGAAGGAGGCACAGAGCCACATGACGTGGTTGATGCTGCTGCCGATGATCCCGACCATCGCGTTGGCGGTGAATCCGATCAAGACGCAGATGTGGCAGTTCACGGTGCCGTTCCTTGCGCAGAACCAGATGCTGCTCAAGGTGATCCGCGGTGAGTCGATCGACCCGCAGGTATGGGCGATCTACCTGGCGGCGGGCTTCGGAGTTGCGGCCCTGCTCTGGTTCGCGGCGGTGCGGCGCTATCACCAGGAGCGCCTGGCGATCTCCGGCTGAGGAAGATCCGAGCCCCTCTCCCGCATGCGGGAGAGGGGTTGGGGTGAGGTTCCCGCCTTCGCGGGAATGACGAGCATAAGAGCAACGACGCTGGGTCCCCGCCTTCGCGGGAATGACGGGCTTCCAATGACGTGGAAAGCCCCTCTCCCGTTTACGGGAGAGGGGTTGGGGTGAGGGCCACCGAAGACCATGCAACGAATTGCCGAAGCGTCGTCCGCCGGGCCGGGGATTGCGCAGCAGTGGGCCATGGATGGCCCACGCCCCGCATTCGGACAGGATGTCCGACTAAGGGGCGGAGCAATCCCCGGCCCGGCGGACGACGCCACACCGAAACGGAAAACCCGAAGGCCCAAAGAAAAGCCCGGCTTGCGCCGGGCTTTCCTGTTGCTGCCTTGCGTCTGCGGGTCCGGTTCCCCAACCGTCCCCGCGACGCTGGCCTGATCAGCTCTGCGGATTGAAGCCGATCGTGCGGCGCGTGGTCACCGGCGAGTCGACCGGCTGGAAGCGCCACTTGCGTACTGCGTTGACCGCCTCGCGATCGAAGATGCGCGCCGGGTTGGAACGCACCACGCGGGCGGCGGTGACCGAGCCATCGGTGCCGACGGTGAACTCCACCTGCACCTCACCCGAGGTACCGGCACGCAGAGCTTCCGGCGGATAACGCGGCGGCGGCATCGACAGCGGGCGCAGATCGCTGGCATCGGCACTGGCCGGTGCAGCAGCGGTCTGGCGCGCCACCGCGGCACGCTGCTCGGCGGCACGCTGGTCGGCAGCGGCCTTGTCAGCAGCCGCCTTGTCGGCGGCAAGCTTGTCCGCGGCAGCCTTGTCGGCAGCGGCCTTGGTCTGCTGGGCCAGGAGCTTGGCAGCTTCTTCCTGCTGCTTCTTCTGATCCTCGACACGCTTGAGTTCGAGCTCCGCCCTGCGCTTGGTCTCTTCCTCGGCAGTCAGCTGCTGCTGGGCGGCACGCTTGCCTACAGCTTCCTGCTGGGCGGCGATGCTGGTCTTGAGGCGGGCCAGCGCCGGGTGCTGCGCGTCGGCCTTCTCGAGCAGGGCCGACAGGCGCTGCGCTTCGGCGAAGTCTTCGCGGTTGACGCTCTGTTCGATGGCGATGACCGTCATCGGCAGCAGGTCGGTCAGCGCGCTCGACACGGCGGCGTCGCCGGGCGACTTGTCACGCAGGGCCAGGTAGTACTCGACCGCGTTGTCCTCGGCCGGGGCATACAGGCGGTTCTCGGCATAGGCCTTGCGAGCCGCCTCGCGCAACTGGTCGGCCGTCATGGCCGTTACCTTGGCCGACACCGCGGTGTCGGCCGTCACCGCGGGTGCGGCGGCGGTGGTTGCAGGTGCAGCCGCGCTCTCCGGCGCTGGCTCTTCTTTCTGGCAGGCGGCCAGCGCGCAGGCAAAGGCCAGCACGGCGGACAGCTGCTTTACGGCGGACAGCCGGCTGGAACGCCGGGCTTGCGGATTTACGACGGTCATATTGGCAAAGCTCCCCTGAAGTGCGCCGTCACGAGCACACGGCTCTTAATCGCGTGAGCGGGCCGTGTTTGTCAAGCGGTGGCGGCAGCAGCCTACCATCTGCCCGGCCCGGGTCGGAACCGGGGTTTTGGCTTTGACCCGTTCAGGCACTGCCCTGGGACGCCGAACGCACACCCCCGCGGGCCGGAGCGGCGCCGTCATTGGTCAGCGACGCCACCAGCAGTCGCTTCAACGGCACCAGCCCGTCGCCCACGCGCAGCAGCGCCGTGCGAAGCATCCGCGCCGGGCGGCGATCGTCGGTGTACAGCCCCACGATGCCCCGCGTCGCCAGGTACAGAGGCAAGGTGGCGCGGCGGTGTTCGCGGTCGTATCGCGCCAATCGCTCCGGCGCGGCGATGTCCGTGCCGGCCGCGGCAGCCTGCAGGATTTCGCTGGCCAGGGCCTGCACGCTCATCAGTCCGAAGTTGAATCCATGCGCCGTGACCGGGTGCATGCCGACCGCGGCATCGCCGATCAGGGCGAAGCGATGGCTGCTGAAGCGCTTGGGATAGGTGGTGACCAGCGGATAGACATGACGCTCGCTGATCGAATGGATGGTGCCAAGGCGACCGCTGCTTCTGCGCTCCATCTCGCGTGCGAACGCGTCGTCATCGAGCGCCTGGACATCGCGCATCTCCCGTGCTGGCAGGGTCAGGACCAGCGAGGATCGATGCCCGGGTGGTTGCGCGCTGCCCAGCGGCAGGCGGGCCAGGGTCTGGCCGACACCGAACCACTCCCAGGCGATGTCGTCGTGAGGGATGTCGTGCGTTACCCGGCACACCAGCATCGATCGGCCCACATCGAACATGCGTGTGCCGATGCCGAACGTGCGGCGCGTCTCGGAGAACCGGCTGTCGGCAGCGACCAGCAGCTTCGACACCAGCTCGCGCCCTCCTTCCAGGCGCACGCGCGCGCAGTCGGCGTCGCTGTCGACGGCGATGACGCGGGAGCTGTCGAGGAGCCGGATGTCGCCGGCTTCGCTCGTCGCGGCGAACGCGGCCGCGCGGATGCCCTGGTTGGAAACCAGGTAGCCCAGCTCGTCGCGGCCACTGCCCCGGTGGCTCACGTGCATCGATCGCAACGAGTCGCCGTTGAACACCTGCATGTCCCGCAACGGCGACACGTCCTCGGGCGCCAGTCGCTGCCACAAACCCAGGCGCTGCATGTGCGCGCGGGAGCGGTGGGTCAGGCCGATCTCGCGGCCGTCGAATGACGGGGTCGACAGCGCCGCTTCGGCTTGTCGCTCGACCACGGTGATGTCCAGACCCGCGCCCGACAGGGCACGGGCGAGGCACAGGCCAACCGGGCCTGCGCCGATGATGGTCACGTCGGTGTCGAGGGTTTCCATCGTGCGCTCCTGGGCCATGGCGACGCGAAAGTGCGTCGTCCCTTCGGGGCACTTTGCGAGCGCGCGCGCGGCGAGTGCTTGATCCGGGTCAAGCGCGGCGCAATTGGCACTGCCCGGACTACTTGCCGATGCAGAAGCTCGAGAAGATGTGCCCGAGCAGGTCATCGGCGCGGACGCGTCCGGTGATCTTGCCCAACTGCTCGTGCGCCAGGCGCAGGGCTTCGGCAGCAAGGTCCAGTGCCTCGTGGTCGAGGTGGACGCGGGCATCGGCCAGTTCGACCTTGGCCTGGGCCAGGGCATCGACGTGTCGGGCGCGGGCGGTGAAGGCGCCTTCCCCGGGGCCGTCGTCGTTGCCCTGGGCGAGTTGGCGAAGGCGCGCGTGCAACGCGTCCACGCCCAGCCCTGTTCGTGCAGAAACCTGGAGCGTGTCGGCGGCGATGGCAGTGGCCGGCGTGTCGAGCAGGTCGGCCTTGTTGTGCAACCACAGACGCTCGGGAACATCGGCGATCGCGTCGATCACGGCAACGCGGCCGGCCTCGGGTTCGCGCGCATCGAGCACGACGATGGCCAGATCGGCGCGACCGAGTTCACCGCGGGCGCGGCGCATGCCCTCGCGCTCGATGACGTCGCCGCCCTCGCGCAGGCCGGCGGTGTCGACCAGGGTCAGTTCGACGCCATCGATGCGGATGGTTTCGTGCAGCAGGTCGCGGGTGGTGCCGGCGATGTCGGTGACGATGGCGCGGTCACTGCCGGCGAGCACGTTGAGCAACGAACTCTTGCCGGCGTTGGGCGGGCCGACGATCACCGCGTGCAGGCCATCGCGCAGGCGGCGGCCGCGTTCGGCGGCGGCGAGCAGTTCGTCCAGGGCCAGAGCCGTGGTCGCCAGTCGCGCGCGAAGCTGCGCACCGCCGAGCGTGTCGATCGGCTCGTCGGCGAAATCGATCGCCGCCTCGACGTGCACGCGGATGGCCAGCAACTCTTCTGCCAGCGCATCGACGCGACGGGAAAGCTCACCTTCCAGTGCCCGTCGCGCCGCGCGTGCGGCACGGACATCGGCAGCGGCGATCAGGTCGGCGACCGCTTCGGCCTGGGCCAGGTCGAGGCGACCTTCGAGGAAGGCGCGTTCGCTGAACTCACCCGGTCGCGCCCGTCGCGCACCGAGCGCGACGCAACGGGTCACCAGTTCCTGCAACACGGCCGGGCTGCCGTGCGCCTGCAACTCGACCACGTCCTCGCCGGTGTAGCTGGCCGGCGCGGCGAAGTAGAGGGCGATGCCGTCGTCGATGGCAGCGCCGTCGTCGGCAGCGAAGCGCACGTGGTGGGCATGGCGCGGCCTGAGCGTGCGCGCGCAAAGACTCTCTGCGATGGCGCGCGAGCGCGGACCGGACAGACGCACGATGCCGACGCCGCCCGCGCCGGGAGCGGTGGCGATCGCGGCGATGGTGTCGCGGTCGGACAAGGTCATGGCGATATGGTCGCAGATACCCCTCTCCAGAAACACAAAGCCCGCCTTGCGGCGGGCTCCGTGACATTCATTGCCGCAAGGCTCAGGCCTTGGCCGGCTCCTCGCTGTAGCGCTTGACCATCCACCACTGCTGCAGCAGGCCGAGCGCGCCGTTGGTCACCCAGTACAGCACCAGGCCGGCCGGGAAGAAGGCGAACATCACGCCGAACACCAGCGGCATGAACTGCATCATCTTCGCCTGCATCGGGTCCATGCCGGCGGTCGGGTTGAGCTTCTGCGTGAACCACATCACCGCGACGTTGATCAGCGGCAACACGAAGTAGGGATCGCGCGAGGTCAGGTCGGTGATCCAGCCGATCCACGGCGCATGGCGCAGCTCGACCGACTCCGACAGCATCCAGTACAGCGCCAGGAACACCGGCATCTGCAACAGGATCGGCAGGCAGCCGCCGACCGGATTGATCTTCTCCTTCTTGTACAGCTCCATCATCGCCATCTGCAGCTTCTGCTTGTCGTCGCCGTAGCGCTCCTTGAGCTGCGCCATGCGCGGCTGGAACTTGCGCATCTTGGCCATCGACTTGTACTGCGCCGCGGACAGCGGGTACATCGCCAGTTTGATCAGCAGCACCAGGCCGACGATCGACCAGCCCCAGTTGCCGACCAGGCGGTAGATCTGCTCCAGCACCCAGAACAGCCAGCTGGCGATCGTCGCCATGATGCTGAAGCTGCTGAAGTCGACCGCGCGATCGAGGCCGGGGACGTTCTGCGCTTCGATCGCCTTGACCAGCTTCGGGCCGACCCACAGGCGCGCCTCGGTGCTGGCCTTGGTGCCCGGGGCGACGTTCACGCCCGGACCGACCTCGCGCACCACGTACTGGGTGCCGCCGGTACCTTGCGTGGTCGCCAGCGAGAAGGTGCTCTTGTCGTTGGCGCCCGGAATCCAGGCCGAGAAGAAGTGGTGCTGCAGCATGCCGACCCAGCCGCCGGTGACTTCCTTCTGCAGCGGGCCGTCGTCGACGAAGTCGTCGTACTTGCGCTTCTCGTACTTGTCGGCGCTCGAGTACCACGCCGCGCCCTGGAAGCTGTACTGCTCGGCGCTCATCGGGCCCTTCTTCACCAGTGCGCGCGGAACGCGGCTGAGCTGGCGATAGACGAAACCCTGCCACGGCGCGCTGCCGGCGTTGACAACTTCGTCGCGCACCTTCACCACATAGTCGCCGCGGCTGAAGGTATAGGTGCGTCGGATGGTCACGCCGTCGGCGCCGGTCCAGACGAAGGGCACGTCGACGCTGGAAGCGCCGTCAGCCAGTGTGTAGTCGGTCTTGCCGCCTTCGGGCACGAAGCCGGCTTCGTGGGTGGGTGCGTTCTGGCTGCCGGCGGCGCCGCCCTGGACCCAGCCGCTCTGGGCGACGAAGTAGGTGGACGGGTCCTGCGCGAACACGCGCACCGGCGCGCTGTCGCGGTCGGCCGTGCTCGGATACTTCAGCAGGTCGGCCTGGCGCAGCTCGCCGCCATCGAGGACGACCTTGAGCACGTCGGTGGTGACGGTCGCAGTCGGCGCTGCAGGGGCGCCCGCGGTGGCCGGCGATGCGGCTGCGGCCATGCTCGGTGCGCTGGGCACGGCGCCAGGAGCGGCAGGGGCCGTCGGCGCGCCCGGCACGGAGCCGTTGGCAGCGGCGGCAGTCGCGGTCGAAGTTTGCGCAGGTTCGGCCGGCGCGGCCTTCTCCTTGCCCCACTCCATCCACAGCAGGGTCGCCACCATCAGCCAGGCGAAGATCAGAAAAACACGGGTCTGGTTCATGGGCGACAGGCAGGCTCAGCCTTGACCGGAGTCAGGCATTGGGGCGGAAGGGGAAGCGGCCGGCATTGTGCCGGTCGCCGAAGTCGGGGGCAACGAAGTCGGTGGCGAGGCGGCAGGCAAGGCGCCGCAGCGCTGCAACAGACCGCGCAGGGCCGCGGCGAGTTCCGGGCCAGTGCTGCGCGCGGCGGCGGGACGCGCGACCACGACATAGTCGCCCGCGGCGAGTTCGCCGCGGATCTGACGGAAGGTATCGCGCAGGACGCGCTTGATGCGGTTGCGGCCGACCGCGTTGGGATCGACCTTGCGCGAGACGGCCAGGCCCAGGCGGGCAGGTGTCTCGCTGGCCTGCCAATGCAAAGCCAGCACGGGTAGCGCTACGCGCCGGCCATGCTGGAAGATGCGATCGAAGTCGGAACGCGCGCGTACCCGCGCCGTGCGCGGGAAGCGGGCCGAGGTCATCTTATGACTTCCGGTGTAGGGACCACCGGCGCAGGCCGGTCGGCTGCCGCACGAGGCGGCAGCGGCGACGCTTAGGCGCAGAGACGCTTGCGGCCCTTGGCGCGGCGACGGGCAAGGATCTTGCGGCCGTCGGCAGTCGCCATGCGGGCACGGAAGCCGTGGTCGCGCTTGCGCTTGAGGTTGCTGGGCTGATAGGTGCGCTTGGTGGCCATGATCCGGCTCTGCGAAAACGTCAAATAGGACCGGCGATTCTAGCGGGTCCAAGAACCGCAGGTCAACCCGCCAAACCCCGGCCCGTAGGAGCGAGCTTGCTCGCGACCAAACGCGTCCGACGCCCAAAGGCCTGTTCGCGAGCAAGCTCGCTCCTACAACAGCCGCCGCAAGCGCTCAGGAGCACGGGGCAGCCCCCTAAGTTAGGGGGCGATTCGCGCGCAGCGCGAATGGGGTATGGAAAACACGAAGTGGGGCCCGAAGTTTGCAGCGCAAACTTTGGGGGTGGGCCCGGCGTGCCGGGTTCACCCTACCCCTAAGTTAGGGGGCGATTCGCGCGTAGCGCGAATGGGGTATGGAAACACGAAGTGGGGCCCGAAGTTTGCAACGCAAACTTTGGGGGTGGCCCGGCGTGCCGGGTTCACCCTACCCCCAAGTTAGGGGGCGATTCGCGCGCAGCGCGAACGGGGTATGGAAGACACGAAGTGGGGCCCGAAGTTTGCACAGCAAACTTTGGGGGATGCCCCTGCTACACCGGGGACATCCTGTGGACAAGTCCTGTTCCGCGCCGATTCGCGGTGATAGTCTGGACTCCACCCCCCGCCCCGTTCGCCGCGATGCGCTCATCGCGCGGCGGGCCGCTTTTCGTCCGTGGCCACAGGCCCGCAGACCGCAACAGAAGAAGACGCCCGACCTGATGGAAGCCTGGCCCCGCTGCCTCGAACGCCTTGAAGCCGAACTGCCGGCCGAAGATGTCCACACCTGGCTCAAGCCGTTGCAGGCTGCCCAGCGCGACGATGTCACCGTGCTGTACGCGCCCAATGCGTTCGTGGTCGAACACGTGCGCGAACGCTACCTGGCCCGTATCCGCGAGCTGCTGACCTACTTCGTCGGCAGTGGCGAGGTGAGCCTGGAAATCGGCTCGCTGCCGCGCGCGGCTCCGCACGTCCCCCAGAACGAACCGATCCCGGTGGCGCGCGCCGTGCCGTCGGAGCCGTTCAACGGCCACCTCGACAACCACTACACCTTCGACAACTTCGTCGAAGGCCGCAGCAACCAGCTCGGCCGCGCCGCTGCATGGCAGGCCTCGCTCAAGCCCGGCGACCGTGCCCACAACCCGCTGCTGCTGTACGGCGGCACCGGTCTGGGCAAGACCCACCTGATGTTCGCCGCCGGCAACGCCATGCGCAGCGCCAACCCGAACATGCGCGTGCTGTACCTGCGCAGCGAGCAGTTCTTCAGCGCGATGATGAAGTCGCTGCAGGACAAGACCATGGATGCGTTCAAGCGCCAGTTCCAGCAGGTCGACGCGCTGCTGATCGACGACATCCAGTTTTTCGCCGGCAAGGATCGCACCCAGGAAGAGTTCTTCCACACCTTCAACCAGCTCTTCGACGGCAAGCAGCAGATCATCCTGACCTGCGACCGCTACCCGCGCGAAGTCGAGGGCCTGGAGCCGCGCCTGAAGTCACGCCTGGCCTGGGGCCTGAGCGTGGCGATCGAGCCGCCGGACTTCGAGACCCGCGCCCAGATCGTGCTGTCGAAGGCGCGCGAGCGCGGCGCCAACATTCCCGAGGAAGTCGCCTTCCTGCTCGCCAAGAAGATGCGCAGCAACGTGCGCGACCTCGAGGGCGCCCTCAACACCCTGGCCGCACGCGCCAACTTCACCGGCCGCGCGATCACCGTCGAGTTCGCCCAGGAAACCCTGCGCGACCTGTTGCGCGCGCAGCAGCAGGCGATCGGCATTCCCAACATCCAGAAGACCGTGGCCGACTACTACGGCCTGCAGATGAAGGACCTGCTGTCCAAGCGCCGCACGCGCTCGCTGGCGCGTCCGCGGCAGATGGCGATGGCCCTGGCCAAGGAACTGACCGAGCACAGTCTGCCGGAGATTGGCGATGCTTTCGCTGGCCGCGACCACACCACCGTGCTGCATGCCTGCCGGCAGATCCGCACGCTGAAGGAAACCGACGGCAAGCTGCAGGAAGACTGGGACAAGCTGATCCGCAAGCTCAGTGAGTAGGTCGGCCTGAGGCGACAGCGCAAAGCTGCGCCGGGCGAGACATACTTATCCTCAATGCCTGCGGGTAAGCCGTGTATGTTGCGGGCACAAGTTGTGGACAATTCACACCCTTCACCGGTGCGTTAGAGTTGTCCACAGATTGTCCGGGACTTACGGGGCTGGTTCTACCGAAGTTTCGAAGGTAACAAATTCCTTGTAAATCAAATGCTTGGTGTAGTTTTACCGGATTTTCGGCGACTCCACCACCACCATGCTTTTGATTTATTCCACATCTTTAGTAATGGCACGGGGACGGGGTCCGCATGCGTTTCAGCCTTCAACGCGAAGTCTTTCTCAAGCCGCTCGCTCAGGTCGTCAACGTTGTCGAGCGCCGCCAGACCCTTCCGGTTCTGGCCAACCTGCTGGTCCAGGTCAAGGACGGACAGCTGTCGCTGACCGGTACCGACCTGGAAGTGGAGATGGTGTCGCGCGTTCTGGTCGATGACGCCCAGGACGGTGAAACCACGATCCCGGCGCGGAAGCTGTTCGAAATCGTCCGAGCCCTGCCCGACGGCAGCAAGGTCACCATTTCGCAGTCGGCCGAGAAGATCACGGTGCAAGCCGGCCGTTCGCGCTTCACCCTGGCGAGCCTGCCGGCGAACGACTTCCCGTCGATCGACGAAGTCGAAGCCACCGAGCGCGTACGCGTGCCGGAAGCGGCGTTGAAGGAACTGATCGAACGCACTGCCTTCGCGATGGCGCAGCAGGACGTCCGTTACTACCTCAATGGCCTGCTGTTCGACCTGCGCGAATCGAGCCTGCGCTGCGTGGCGACCGACGGCCACCGCCTCGCGCTGTGCGAATCGGCGCTGGAGAACGGTGCCCAGACCAAGCGCCAGATCATCGTGCCGCGCAAGGGCGTGCAGGAACTGCAGCGCCTGCTCGAAGGCGGCGAGCGCGAACTCGAGCTGGAGATGGGTCGCGGGCACTTGCGCGTGAAGCGCGACGACGTGACCTTTACCAGCAAGTTGATCGACGGCCGCTTCCCGGACTACGAGGCGGTGATTCCGATCGGCGCCGACCGCGAGATCCGCATCGACCGCGAAGTGCTGCGTGCCTCGCTGCAGCGCGCCGCGATCCTGTCGAACGAGAAGTACCGCGGCGTGCGCCTGGAGGTTTCTCCGGGCCAGCTGAAGATCAGCGCGCACAACCCGGAGCAGGAAGAAGCGCAGGAAGAAGTCGAAGCCGACACCAAGGTTGACGACCTGGCCGTGGGATTCAACGTCAACTACCTGCTCGACGCACTCTCCGCGCTCAAGGACGAGCATGTCGTCATCGCCCTGCGCGATGCCAACTCGTCCGCGCTGGTTCGTGAAGCCGCGAACGACCGCTGCCGCCACGTCGTGATGCCGCTGCGCCTCTGATTCCTGCAGCACGCAACTTCAGGAAGCCCGGCCAAGTGCCGGGCTTTTTGTTTCCGTCCGTACTACCCCGATCTGTTTCCATCCCGTCATTCCCGTGAAGGCGGGAACCCAGGGACGTTGCTCGGTTTGCACCTGAATTTGCCAATGAGCGACTCGGGACGCCATGAATAGCGGTGTTCCACGTGGAACACATCGCTGGGCTGCTCTCGGATCCTGGCTCCGCCGTCCTTACCCCGGCCAAGGCAGACCGGTAAACTGGCCCCAATGCACGTCACCCGCCTTGAACTGCGCAACCTGCGCCGGTTCGTCGAGCTCCGCCTCGATCCATCCCCAGGCCTCAACCTGATCACCGGCGACAACGGCGCGGGCAAGACCAGCGTGCTCGAAGCCCTGCACCTGATGGCCTATGGCCGCAGCTTCCGCGGACGAGTGCGCGACGGACTGATCCGGGACGGCGATCCGGCCCTTGAGGTATTCGTCGAATGGCAGGAGCGGCTGGCAACCGGCGCTGACGCACCGATGGACTCCACAGCCCCTGCGCGCACCCGTAAGGCGGGCATGAGGCACAGCGGCCAGGACTGGACCGGTCGCCTGGACGGAAGCAACGTCGCCCAGCTCGGCGACCTGTGCGCTGCCCTTGCTGTTGTCAGCTTCGAACCCGGCAGCCATGCCCTGATCACTGGCGGCGGTGAATCCCGTCGTCGCTACCTCGATTGGGGACTGTTCCACGTGGAACAGGACTTCCTGCTCCTATGGCGTCGCTATGCGCGGGCCTTGAAGCAGCGAAATGCCCTACTGAAGGCACGAGCGCGCGACGGGCAGCTGGACGCGTGGGATCACGAGCTGGCCGAAGCGGGCGAACCCCTGAGCCGACGCCGTGAGCAGTACCTGGAACAACTCCAGCCCCGGTTCGCCGCCCTGCTGTCGGAACTGGCCCCTGCCCTGGGCCCGAGTCGCCTCGACTACGTGCCGGGATGGCGTCGGGACGAGCTCCCGCTGACGGACGCGCTGCTGCTTGCCCGGGAGCGCGACCTCGTTGCCGGCTATAGCTCCGTGGGGCCCCATCGGGCGGACTGGCGCATCGTCTTCGGCGCGATTCCGGGCCGTGAAGCCCTTTCACGCGGTCAAGCCAAGCTGACCGCTCTGTCGACCCTGCTGGCGCAGGCCGAGCACCACGCTGCGGCGCGCGGAGACTGGCCCGTGGTGGCACTGGATGATCTGGCCTCTGAGCTGGACCGGCAGCATCAGGGGCGTGTGCTGGCGCGGCTGCAGGCCAGTGGTGCGCAGGTTTTCATTACGGGGACCGAAGCACCTAGTGGGTTGGACTCGGAGGCCCGGGTTCGACGGTTCCACGTGGAACATGGAGTGATCAGCGGTTGATGTTGGCTGTCCTTGGATCCCCGCCTTCGCGGGGATGACGGTGATGGAGCGGAGAGGCTGCGGGCCTGGGTCCCGGCGTTCGCCGGGATGACGGTCGGTGAAGCCAGTAGTCGCCTGCGTCGTTCCGAGCTAACCCCTCATTCTGCCCAACCCCTCTCCCGCTTGCGGGAGAGGGGTTGGGGTGAGGGCAGCCGAAGACCACGCAACGAATAGCCGAAGCGTTGACCGGTGGGCCGGGGATTGCGGAGCAGCGGGCCATGGATGGCCCGCGCCCCGAATAAAGCCAGGATGGCGCCCTGAGGGGCGGAGCAATCCCCGGCCCATCGGTCAACGCCCCTCCGAAGACTGAAGCCCGAAGCCCCGAAGCCCAAACGCGAGGGCCTGCACGCAAGCCGCAAGCCGTCGCCACTACCTCCGCTCAAGCTCCCAGTCAACCAGCAATAAGGGCCGGCTGCTATACTCCCGCGTTGAATAGCTAATGTGTCTTGACGCCTCCGGCCCCGCCGGGTAACGCGTCGACGGAGCCTGTTGCCGCATGACCCATATCGAGCACGACCCCTCGCAAGACCCGACCGTCACCGCCGTACCTTCCCAGACCTACGACTCCAGCAAGATCACCGTTCTGCGTGGTCTCGAAGCTGTGCGCAAGCGTCCGGGCATGTACATCGGCGACGTGCACGACGGCACGGGCCTGCACCACATGGTGTTCGAAGTGGTCGACAACTCGATCGACGAGGCCCTCGCCGGCCACGCGAACGAAGTCACCGTGACCCTGCACAACGACGGCTCCTGCTCGGTGTCCGACAACGGCCGCGGCATTCCCGTCGACATCCACAAGGAAGAAGGCGTCTCCGCGGCCGAGGTGATCCTCACCGTGCTGCACGCCGGCGGCAAGTTCGACGACAACAGCTACAAGGTTTCCGGCGGCCTGCACGGCGTCGGCGTGTCGGTGGTCAACGCCCTGTCCGAGCACCTGTGGCTCGACATCTGGCGCGACGGCCACCACTACCAGCAGGAATACCAGCTGGGCGAGCCGAGCTACCCGCTCAAGCAGCTCGAAGAGTCGCAAAAGCGCGGCACCACGCTGCGCTTCCTGCCGGCGCGCGAGATCTTCACCGACATCGAATTCCACTACGACATCCTGGCGCGCCGCCTGCGCGAACTGTCGTTCCTGAACTCCGGCGTCAGGATCACCCTCATCGACGAGCGCGGTGAAGGCAAGCGCGACGTCTTCGAGTACGCCGGCGGCATCGCCTCCTTCGTCGAACACCTGGCGCAGCTGAAGAACCCGCTGCACCCGAACGTGATCTCGGTGTCGGGCGAAATGAACGGCATCACCGTGGACGTCGCCCTGCAATGGACCGACTCCTACCAGGAAACGATGTTCTGCTTCACCAACAACATCCCGCAGAAGGATGGCGGTACCCACCTGATCGGCTTCCGTGCCGCGCTCACGCGCACGCTGTCGAACTACATCGAACAGAGCGGCATCGCCAAGCAGGCCAAGATCGCCCTGACCGGCGACGACATGCGCGAAGGCATGATCGCCGTGCTGTCGGTAAAGGTCCCTGACCCCAGCTTCTCCTCGCAGACCAAGGAGAAACTCGTCAGTTCCGAGGTCAGGCCGGTCGTTGAGAGCACGTTCGGTGCACGTTTGGAGGAGTTCCTACAGGAGCACCCCCACGAAGCCCGCGCCATCACCGGCAAGATCGTCGACGCCGCCCGTGCCCGCGAAGCCGCGCGCAAGGCCCGCGACCTCACGCGCCGCAAGGGCGCGCTCGATATCGCCGGCCTGCCCGGCAAGCTCGCCGACTGCCAGGAGAAGGATCCAGCGCTCAGCGAACTGTTCATCGTCGAGGGTGACTCGGCAGGTGGCTCGGCCAAGCAGGGCCGCAACCGCAAGACCCAGGCGATCCTCCCGCTCAAGGGCAAGATCCTCAACGTCGAGCGCGCGCGCTTCGACCGCATGCTCGGTTCGGCCGAGGTCGGCACGCTGATCACCGCGCTCGGCACCGGCATCGGCAAGGACGAGTACAACCCGGACAAGCTGCGCTACCACCGCATCATCCTGATGACCGACGCCGACGTCGACGGCAGCCACATCCGCACGCTGCTGCTGACGTTCTTCTACCGGCAGATGCCGGAGCTGATCGAGCGCGGCCACATCTACATCGGCCTGCCGCCGCTGTACAAGATCAAGCAGGGCAAGAACGAGCTCTACCTCAAGGACGATGCCGCGCTCGACGCCTACCTGGCCAACAACGCGGTCGAGGGCGCATCGCTGCGTCCGGCGATCGGCGAACCGGCGATCGAAGGCGCCGCGCTCGAGAAGCTGCTGCTGGCCTATGCCGGCGCGCGCGAAGCGATCCAGCGCAATGCACACCGCTACGATCCGAGCGTGGTTGAAGCACTGATCGATTCGATCCCGCTCGACACCGCCCACATCGGCGACCACGACGCGCTGCGCGTCGAATTCGATCGCGTCGAATCGCGCCTCAACCTCGGCGGTCTCGGCAAGCCGCGCTACAAGCTCGAGCTGCACGAAGGCGGCGGCGAGCGCCAGGCGGCCCTGCTGGTCAAGCGCCTGCACATGGGCGAAGAAATGACCCAGGTGTTGCCGCTGGCGGCATTCGAAGGCGGCGAACTCCGCGCCGTGCGCGAAGCCGCCACGCAGCTGCACGGCCTGATCCGCGACGGCGCGCAGATCGTGCGCGGCAATCGCGCGCAGCCGATCACGAGCTTCGCCCAGGCCCAGGCCTGGCTGCTCGATGAGGCCAAGAAGGGCCGCCAGATCCAGCGCTTCAAGGGCCTGGGTGAAATGAACCCCGAGCAGCTGTGGGAAACCACGGTCAACCCGGAGACCCGCCGCCTCTTGCAGGTGCGGATCGAGGACGCAGTCGCGGCCGACCAGATCTTCAGCACCCTGATGGGCGACGTGGTCGAGCCGCGCCGGATCTTCATCGAGGACAACGCGCTCAAGGTCGCCAACCTCGACGTGTGACCGATGTGGCGCAGGTGGGAGGGGCTTCAGCCCCGATCCCGCGACCTCTGCCTTTTCGGGGCTGAAGCCTCCCGCAGGGACTCAGCCCTCCGGCCTTCGCCGATGCCGTATTGACGAAGTGTTAATCCGGCGGACGCTACAACGCGTCATCAACCTGAAGCGGGATTCCCGAAGATGAAGCACCTGCTGCTCGCCGTGGCCATTGCCACCGTTGTCACCGCCTGCGCCACGTCCACCTCGCCCACCGGCCGCAAGCAGTACGTCGGCGCGGTGCCGCAGCAGCAGCTCGACCAGATGGGCGCGCAGGCCTTCGCCGAGGCCAAGACCAAGCAGAAGGTCAGCAACGACGCCCGCATGAACGCCTACGTGCGCTGCGTGGTCAACGACATCACCCGCGAGCTGCCGCAGGGCTGGCAGACGAACTGGGAAGTGGCGGTGTTCGAGGACAGCTCGGCCAACGCCTTCGCCCTGCCCGGTGGCAAGGTCGGCGTGAATACCGGCATCTTCACCGTCGCCAAGAACCAGGACCAGCTCGCCGCGGTGATCGGCCACGAGATCGGCCATGTCGTCTCCCGCCACCACGACGAGCGCATCACCAAGCAGCAGGGCACCTCGACGCTGCTGGGCATCGGCAGTGCGATCCTCGGCTCGGCCTACGGCTCCGGCGCGGCCAACGCCGCCGGCCAGATCGGCGGCGCCGCGGCACAGACCTTCTACCTGCTGCCGAACTCGCGCACCCAGGAATCGGAAGCCGACGTGGTCGGCCAGGAACTGGCCGCCAAGGCCGGTTTCGACCCGCGCCAGGCGGTGAATCTGTGGCAGAACATGGCCGCCGCCGGCGGCGAGCGCGCACCGACGTGGCTGTCGACGCACCCGGATCCATCCTCGCGTATTGGCGAACTGAGCGCCCGCGCAGGCAGCCTGATGCCCGTTTACGAGCAGGCCCGCGCCTCCGGCCACACGCCCAAGTGCGGATGATCGCGTGCAGGGAACGTGAATTAGGACAGAAAACCCCGTATCGCTCTCTGTCACGTTTCTGATAGCTTCACACCCCCTTGGCCTTGCCACCGTCCCGCCCGATTACGTGCGGCCGCAGATTTGAGGTGATCGATGAACAATGTCTCCCGCCGTAACCAACGCATCCTGGCCGCCGCCATCAGCGCCGTCCTGATGTTCGGTGCGGTCAGCCAGGTCAGCGCGCAAAGCGCGAGCGACCGTGCGGCCGAGCGCCGCGCCAAGAAGGAAGAAGGCAAGCAGGACGCTGGCAAGGTCACCAACGAGTACCCGCAGGCCACCCGTCAGGCCCCGGACACGAAGGCGTCGAAGAAGGCCATGCCGCTGTTGCAGAAGATGATGAAGGCCTACGACGACGACAAGGCTCCGGAAGCCCGCGCCTTCGCCGACCAGATCATCGCGCTGCCGGAAGCCAACGCCTACGACAAGGCCTTTGCCTCGCAGATCGCCGCCCACTCCGCCTATGACGGCGACGACACCGCGGCCGCGATGAACTACCTCAAGCAGGCGATCGCCGCCAACGGCCTGGACAACAACGGCCACTACGGCGCGATGCTGATGCTCAGCCAGCTGCAGCTGCAGGAAGACCAGTACGCCGAGTCGCTCAAGACCATCGACCAGTTCCTGGCCGAGACCAAGAGCCAGAAGCCCGAGCACCTGATCATCAAGGGCAATGACCTGTACCGCATGGAGCGTTACAGCGATGCCGCCCCGGTCATCAAGCAGGCCATCGACCTCAGCCCCGAGCCCAAGGTCGATTGGCAGCAGCTGCTGATGGCGACCTACGCCGAGTCCGGCCAGGCCGGCGAAGCGGCCAAGATCGCCGAGGGTCTGGCCGCCAAGAGCCCGGGCGACAAGCGCGCCCAGCTGAACCTGGCCGCCGTCTACCAGCAGAACGACATGCTGGACAAGGCCGCCGGCGTCCTCGAGAAGCTCCGCGCCAGCGGCCAGCTGACCGAGGACAAGGAGTATCGCCAGCTCTACGCCACCTACCTGAACATGGATGGCAAGGAGAAGGAGGCGATCGGGGTCATCAACGACGGTATGCAGAAGGGCGTGATCAAGCCCGACTACCAGACGTACCTGGCCCTCGCACAGGCGTATTATTTCTCTGACCAGGCTGGCCCGGCGATCGACGCCTACAAGAAGGCCGCTCCCCTGGCGCCGGATGGTGAGGCGTACCTGAACCTCGCCCGCGTGCTCTGGCAGGAAGACCGTATTCCCGAGGCAAAGGAAGCCGCCAAGCAGGCTGTCGCAAAGGGTGTGAAGAAGCCCGACGACGCCAAGAAGATCATCGCGTTGCCTGGCAAGTAACGAGTTGAGGCCGAACCCGATTCGGCAACGCGAAATCATCCAATTGCACTTGGTCAAATGAGCGCAATTTGGTATATGCTAGGAGGTTCCCGCGACTCGAAGTAGTCGCGGGAATCGTAACTGACGGCCCGAGGCGCCCTGGCGTCCGGAAATACCTCCCGAGCTACGGCGCATGACGCAAGACCTCGAAATCCACGCAAAAAAAGATGACGACCGCGAAGATCTGAACTGGGCGCGTATCGCCGGTGTGACCGTCGCGATCGCATTCCATGTCGCGGCCCTGCTGCTTTTGCTCGCTCCTATGGCCCCTCCGGCCCAGCAGCAGCAAGAGGAAGACGTCACGTTCGTCAACCTGATCAAGCCGCCGCCGCCGCCCCCCCCGCCGCCGCCGCCGCCGCCGGAGCCCCCGAAGGAGCTCAAGCCGCCGCCGAAGCTGACGCCGCCGCAGCCGACTCCGTTGCCGCCTCCGCCGGATGAACCGCCGGTGCTGGTCGACGATCCGAGCCCGGTTGACGTGGCCGCGCCGCCGCCGAGTCCGCCGTCGCCGCCCGCACCGGCTACGACGATCGGCTCCAGCGTCGACCCGTCCTCGAAGCGGCTCAACCCGCCCAAGTACCCGCCGACCGAAGCCCGCCAGGGTGTGGGTGGCACGGTTGTGCTGATCATCACCATTGACGGCCAGGGCAATGTCCTGGACGTTGCGGTCGAGAAGTCGAGCCGTAACCGCAACCTCGACCGCGCTGCAATGGACGCCGCCCGGAAGTGGAAGTTCAACCCCGAGATGCAGAACGGCGTTGGCGTAACCAGCCGCGTCCGCGTCCCGGTCGATTTCGTCCCGCCGACCTGATCGGGGTCACGGGACAAGTTGTAGGCAATCCGTAATACCTCTTTCCTTTCCACGACATTCAAAGGTAAGCGTCATGCTGCAGGAAACCACCACCGCTGCGACCGCCGGAGGCTCCAACGCCGAGGCACTCCAGCAGATGAGCTTCGCGCATCTGTTGCAGAACTTCGACCTGGTCGGCTGGGTCGTATTCCTCACCCTCGCCATCATGTCGATCCTCTCGATCTACTGGATCGTGGTGAACTTCGTGAAGAACCTGCGCCTGCGCGCCAGTTCTGATCGCGTGGTCAGCACGTTCTGGGAGACCCCGAACGCTCAGGACGCCATCCGCTTCATGGAAGAGCAGGGTCGCTTCGAGCCGTTTTCGAAGATCGCTCTCGATGCTGCCCAGGCAGCCGCCCACCACCAGCGCCACGAAGGTTCGCGCCTGGTCGAGTCGCTCAACCGTTCCGAGTTCGTCGATCGCGCCCTGCGTCAGGGTGTGACCCGCGAGTCCTCGAAGCTGGAAGCCGGCCTGACCGTGCTCGCCACCGTCGGTTCGACCGCTCCGTTCGTCGGTCTGCTCGGTACCGTTTGGGGCATCTACCACGCCCTGATCCGCATCAGCGCCACCGGCCAGGCTTCGATCGACGCCGTTGCCGGCCCGGTCGGTGAAGCACTGATCATGACCGCCATCGGCCTGTTCGTCGCAATCCCGGCGGTGCTGGCATACAACTTCTTCACCCGTCTGAACCGCGTTACGAACAACAAGTTCGATACGTTCGCTCACGACCTGCATGACTTCTTCGCCACCGGCTCGCGCGTCGGCGAAGTTGCCAGCAAGCGCTAAGCAATAACCGACGCCCTCTCGCAGTAGGTTTGGAGTTCGTACATGGCCTTCAGTACAGGCAACGATAGCGGCGGCCCGATGGCCGAGATCAATGTCACGCCGCTCGTCGACGTGATGCTGGTGCTACTGATCATCTTCATGATCACCGCACCGCTGATGTCGCATAAGGTCCAGGTCGATCTTCCGCAAGCCAATCTGGACAAGCGTCCCGATACGGCCCCGCCGGTCACGCCGATCAACATCACGGTGGAAGACACAGGGAACCTTTATTGGAACGACGAGCCGATCACCAAGGATCTGCTCGAGAGCCGTCTGTCGATCGAAGCGCAGAAGACCCCGCAGCCGCAGATCAACGTCCGCGGCGACAAGACGACCAAGTACCGCATCGTGTCCGAAGTGGTGCAGACGGCGCAGGCCCAGGGCATGCGCAAGGTCGGTTTCATGGCGCTCAAAGAACCTCGCTAATCCGGAGATCCAGATATGGCATTTGCATCGAAATCCGGTGGCGGTCCGATGGCGGACATGAACGTCACGCCCCTCGTGGACGTGATGCTGGTGTTGCTGATCATCTTCATGGTCACGGCGCCTCCTCTGACGTACCCGATCGACGTTAACCTTCCGCAGAAGTCGCTGAACCCACCGCCGCAGACGCGAGAGCCGCCGCCGCCGATCAGGCTGCGGATCGACGCCTCGGGCCAGGTGTATTGGAATGACGCGCCGCAGCCGATCACCGCGATCCAGAACATGATGGAAGTCGAAGTCCAGCGCGACCCGACCAACCAGCCCATGCTCGAGATCGATACCAGCCCGGACGCCGATTACGGCATCCTGGCCAAGGTGCTCGCTCACGCGAAGAATGCTGATATGGATAAGATCGGCTTCGTCCAGAACGATTGACCGATCGGTGTCGCTTACCGTCGTGAAAACGCCGCCCTCGGGCGGCGTTTTTTTTGCCCCGCTCCGAGCCCCTCTCCCGCTTGCGGGAGAGGGGCTGGAGTGAGGGAGGCGATCACGTGGAACCGGCGGTACTTGCTGGAACCGGAGTCCCAGGCGTAGCGTGAAGCCGGGCATGGGGCCCCATGGAGGTTGCGTATGGCCGTCTCCGCGTTCTACCTGTCCGACTCCCGCCACGGCGCGCACGGCGAGCATCGAGCCGTCGCCCAGATCAACATCACCCCGCTGGTCGACGTCCTGCTCGTGCTGCTGGTGATCTTCATGGTGGCGACCCCGGCCTTGACCGGACGCCTCGACCTTCGCATTCCACAGAACTTCCCGTCGACCGATCGCAGCGTCCCGCCGCCGCGGGTGCAGCTGCGTGTCGGCAGCGATGGGGCGTACCGACTCGACGGCGCCGTGCTGGCGCGAGCCGAACTGGCACCGGCACTGCAGGAACTGGCACGACGCAATCCGCGCGCCGTGCTGCAGGTCGCCGCCGATGCCGACGCCGACTACCAGGGTTTCGCCTGGGCCCTGGCCGAGGCGCAGCGCAGCGGCTTGCGCGACATCGCCTGGCAATAGCGGGCAGCCACGCGACACGAGCGCATGGGCAGGAGCCAGCCCGCTGGCTCCTGCCGGCAAGACATCAGCGTCGCGCTAAGGCGAAAGGATCCGAAGGTACGAAGCGATCGTCGTGTCGATGCCCTGGTAGATCGTTTCGCCTATCAGCGCGTGACCGATCGATACCTCGAGCACGCCCGGCACCTGCTGCAGGAAGAATCCCAGGTTGGCCTGGCTGAGGTCGTGCCCGGCATTGACGCCGAGGCCGGCATCGCCGGCACGTCGCGCGGCTTCGGCGAACCGGGCGGCCATGGCCTGACCGCTGCCAGCGGCAAACGCTTCCGCATACGGGCCGGTGTACAGCTCGACCCGGTCGGCACCCACCGTCGCGGCGCGAGCGATGCCCAGGCGCCCTGCTTCGGTGTGGGCGTCGGCAAACAGACTGACGCGGCAGCCCAGCGCCCTGAGCGAATCAACCAACGGCCGCAGCGAACCGGCATCGCGGACGAAGTCGAAACCGTGATCGGAAGTCAGTTGCGCATCGCCGTCCGGCACCAGCGTTGCCTGCGCCGGACGCACTTGCTCGCACAATGCCAGGAAACCCGGATAGCCGGCACGCGGCGGCGCGAACGGGTTGCCCTCGAGGTTGAACTCGACGCCGCGTTCACGCGTCAGCTCCGACAGCGCGTACACGTCGTCGGCGCGGATGTGGCGGGCGTCGGGACGCGGATGGACGGTGATGCCATGCGCGCCGGCGTCCAGGCATGCCTTCGCCGCGGCGACCACGCTGGGTTCGTCACCACCGCGCGAGTTGCGCAGCACGGCGATCTTGTTGACGTTGACGCTCAGGACGGTCACGACGCCGTGACCCGACGTCGTGACAGAAACAAAAGTCGGCTCAATTGCACGCTTCGCTGCTCTGGTGGTAGATCACCGGCTCCCAGTAGGTCTGGCCGATGATGTCGTTGCGGTTCGCCTCGATCAGGTGCGCGGCGAGAAGGTAGGTGGTGTTGGGTTGCACGTCCAGCTCGATCTTCTTGTAGCGGTCGGAACGTTGCGCGCGCTGTCGCAACTGCAAGTCGCTGAACTGCTTCACGTCGATGAGTTCGGCTACTTCCAGTGTGTGCTTGCCGGCACTGACGCGGTAGCTGCGCGCGGACGTCGGGCCGGGCAATCGGTCGTCGACATTGATCAGCCGCGCGCGATAAAGATCCTTGCTGCGTGGCGCGACGTCGAAGACGCTGATGCGTCCGCAACCGGCAACAGCCGGGACGGCGCTCGTCGAAGCCGGCGCACTGGCGGGGTCGACCTGGGCCAGGGGCTGCGCGGCGGCGGCGAACGTCACGCCAAGTAGCGGCAGGCAGCACAAGGCGGGCAGGTTCATGGCGGTCCTCCTCCGGGTCCGGCGCGTGCGCACGTGCGCCGTGGCCTACGGCGCGACCATGCTAGCAGGCGACCCGCAGCGGGACGCGTGAAGCGCCGATCAGGGCACCGCCGGTCGGGGGATGCTATCAGGCTGCCGGCGGCGTGCCCGGCGGATTGCCCGTGGCGGCGCGGCGAGCTTCGGCCTGCTCGCGCAGGCGGCGCAGTTCCATCGGGTCGAGGATCATCGACGTGTCACGGCTCTGGCTGTCGACGCGCTGTGCCAGCAGCTTCATTACCCAGGCCAGAGACAGCCCCAGTGCTGCCAGCAGGCAGATGATCAGCACAGCCACCGACGAGGTCTTGAACGCGACCGCGAGGGCAGCCAGGGCCAGCAAAAGTAGAAGCCAGTGCATTGGGGCGATGCTCCGTATGGGATTTCGACGGCGTCGGCAGTTTAGCCTGCGCCACCGTGACGGCAGCGTCCGATTGCCGGCCCGCCGCGACCGCCGGTCAGTCGCTGCACGCCGCGGTTCACAGCACCGGCGAGACCAGCCGGGCCAGCGCTTCGGGTACCCGGGTGCCCCACAGCGGGCGGGCGCGATCGTCGCGTACGCGCGGCGCCAGGTTGCACTCGCCCTGGATCAACCGCGCCAGCTCTGCGCCCACGCCGGCGTCGCGGAACATCACCGAAACCTCGAAGTTCAGGCGGAAGCTGCGATGGTCGAAATTGGCGCTGCCGATGATCGCCAGGTCGTCATCACACAACAGCGCCTTGCTGTGCAGCATGCGCGGCCCGTACTCGTGGATCTTCACGCCGGCGACGAGCAGTTCGTCGAAGTACGACCGCGCCGCCAGGGTGACCAGCTTGCTGTCGCACTCCTTGGGCACCAGCAGGCGCACGTCCAGGCCACCCAGCGCCGCCGACGTCAGTGCCATGCGCGCGGCCTCGCCGGGCACGAAGTACGGCGTGACCAGCCACACCCGCCGCTGCGCCGAATGGATCGCGGACACGTGCAGGCGGTGGATCGCTTCCCAGTCCGAATCCGGACCCGACACCAGCACCTGCGTCGAGATCGGGCCCGGCTTCGGCGGTGGATTATGCAGGCGCATGGGCGGCTGACCGGTGGCGTAGGCCCAGTCCTCGACGAACACCAGTTGCAGCTCGCGCACCACGTCGCCTTCCAGGCGCAGATGCAGGTCGCGGTAGGCGTCCTTGCGCAGGCGCTCGTCTTCGTCGTCGGTGATGTTGATACCGCCGGTGAACCCGACCAGTCCGTCGATCACGACGATCTTCCGGTGCGTGCGCATGTTCAGCCACGGCCGCTTCCAGAACCAGTACATCTTCATCGGATGGAACCAGGCGACCTGCGCACCGGCTTCGACCAGTGGCTGCAGGAAGCGGCGCCTGGTCTTGCCCGATCCGACCGCATCGAGCAGCAGGCGTACCTGCACGCCCGCGCGTGCGCGCTCGACCAGTGCATCGCGCAACGCAGTACCGGTGCGGTCGGGCAGGAAGATGTAGTACTCGAGGTGGACGTGGTCGCGCGCCGACGCGATCGCGGCCAGCAGCGCGGTGTACTTGGCGGCGCCATCGATGAGCAGTTCCGCGCACGTGGCCGTCATCGGCGGCAGGCCGGTGGTGGCCTGTGCCAGCCGCGCCAGCTCGATGGCATCGGCCGACGGATGCAGCCCTTCCGGCAGCGGCTGCAGCGTGGCGCGCGTGCGACCGCGGCGAAGCCGCTGGCGATGGATGCGCTGCGGTCCGAAGAAGTAATAGATCAGGAAGCCGACATAAGGCAGCGCCGCCAGGCTGATCAACCAGCTCAGCGTCGCCACCGGCTCGCGCTTCTGCAGCACGATCCACAGGCCCAGCCACACCAGGTAACCGATCCATCCCAGCACCAGGTAAAGCCGCAGGTGCTCGACATCCAGCAACGTGGACCAGGCCGCCTGCAGGGCTTCTAGCATGGGAACCGCTCCATTGTGTCTGGTCAGGTACCTGTCCAGCGAACGGCAGGCCGGCCCTAGGCTAAGCCGCGCGCATTGCACATGCCAGCGATGCGCCTGTGCGGTCTCAGCCACTGCGACGTTGACGCAGTACCCTCGGCGGCATGGACGACGCCCGTAAAGCCCAGCAGCCGATCAAGGGTCGCGGCGCGGCCTCGCAGGTCGACGGCCGCTACGCGGTCACGGTCGCTCGCGGCGAGGACGACGGCTGGGGCTCGGTCTACGACGACCTGGCCGAACCGTCGCGACCGCAGACGCAGGTCACCCTAGAGCGCGCGCGCAGCATCATCAGCCGCAACGACTCGCCCGACATCGCCTTCGGCCAGTCGGTCAATCCCTATCGCGGCTGCGAGCACGGTTGCGTGTACTGCTTCGCGCGCCCCTCGCACGCCTATCTCGACCTGTCGCCGGGCCTGGACTTCGAGACGCGCCTGTTCGCCAAGACCAACGCCGCCGAGCGACTGCAGGCCGAACTCGCCCGCCCGGGCTACCGCTGCGAACCCATCGCGCTGGGCATCAACACCGATGCCTACCAGCCCATCGAGCGTCGCTATGGCATCACCCGCGAACTGATCGAGCTGCTGTCGGCCTGCTCGCACCCGTTCAGCCTGATCACCAAGAACGCCGCCGTCACCCGCGACCTCGACCTGATCGCGCCCATGGCCCGACGCGGACTGGCAACGGTCTATTTCTCGGTCACCACGCTCGACAACCACCTGTCGGCCCGGATGGAACCGCGTGCGTCGGCGCCGCACTCGCGCCTGAAGGCGATGCGCACTCTGGCCGATGCCGGAGTGCCGGTCGGCGTGATGGTTGCCCCGGTCATTCCGATGATCAACGACCGCGAGATCGAGCACATCCTCGAGGCCGCGCGCGATCACGGCGCCGGCTCGGCCGGACACGTGTTGCTGCGCCTGCCGCACGAACTCAAGCAGGTCTGGCGCGAATGGCTGCAGCTGCATTACCCGGAGCGCGCCGCGCACGTGATGAGCCTGGTCCAGCAGATGCGCGGTGGCAAGGACTACGACAGTGCCTTTGGCAGCCGCATGCATGGCCAGGGCCCGTTTGCGCAACTGATCGAGCAGCGTTTCCGCAAGGCGCACAAGCGCCTTGGATTCGGTCGTCTGCCGGCGCTGGACACGTCGTTGTTCGTGCCGCCACGCAAGCCATCACCGCAGGGTGAACTGTTCTGATCCAGACGAAGCGTGATGGGCGAATGACGACGGTGCCGCCACCGCCGGCATCACCACTGAAATCGTGCGACGCTCGCTGCGTCTGGCGGCGCCTCCGACAACGCCTGCCGCGCATCCACCACGCCAGCCAGGACCCGCGCCCGCAGGAAGAGAGCCTGTTGCAGGTCCATTGCACTCATTGTGCTTGATCGGCCGGCACAGGCTGGCTTCCCAATCCGTCCACCACCCCGTCACAATCGGGTTGGATACACTTCGCCATTGCGGCAGGTTTACGAGTCACCCTCCGATGAGCAACACCACCGGCCAAGAAACCGGAGTCGACCGCTTCCGGCTGGCAATGGCCGCCTCCGGTGTCGGCATGGCCATCGTCGATCTGAACGGACACTGGGTCGAGGTCAATCCGGCATTCGAGCGCATGTTCGGTTACAGCGCCCAGGAGGTCGTTGGCCGACCGACTGTTGCCTTCACCCATCCCGACGACATCTCGCTCACGCAGTCCTACCTGCGCGGCCTGATCGACGGCAGCATTCCCGTGCTCGATGCGCAGAAGCGCTATCTGCACCGCAGTGGCCAGACCATCTGGGCGCACATCAACATCGCCGTCATGCGCGACGATTTCGGCGCGCCGCTGTATCTGCTGGTGCAACTGCGCGACATCAGCGCGCAGCGCGCCGCCGAGCTGGCGCTGGAATCGCGCGCCGAAGCCGAGCATGCCGCGCGCGACGTCTCCAACCGCCAGCTGCAACTGTTTGCCGATGCGGTCGCGCACGATCTGCGTGCGCCGCTGCGCTCGATCGAAAGCTTCTCTGCGCTGCTCGCCGACCGCGCCAATGACCGCCTCGACGACACCGACCGCGATTACCTGGCGCGCATCCGCGCTGCCGCGACACGCATGAGTGGTCTGCTGACTTCACTCAACGATCTGTCCTACGTCACCCGCGCCGATCTGAAGGCCACCACGGTCGACCTGAGCCTGCTGGCCGACTGGGTTGGTGCCGAGCTGCAGGATGCCGACCCGCAACGCCGCGCGGAGATCCGTGTGCAGCCGGACCTGCAGGTCGAGGGCGACGAGCGCCTGCTCAAGCTGCTGCTGGTGCAGTTGATGGACAACGCCTGGAAGTTCTCGCGCGAACGCGAGCCGATCCGCATCGACGTCAGCGGCCGCCGCGATGGCGACACGCTGCAGGTGCAGATCCGCGACCGGGGCATCGGATTCGACATGCGCTATGCTCACAAACTGTTCGAGCCCTTCCAGCGGCTGCACGGACCGGACCAGGGGGGTGGTCACGGTCTGGGGCTGGCGATCGCCCGACGCATCGCAGAGCGACATCGCGGTAGCGTCCGGGCCGAATCCCAGCCCGAAGCCGGTGCCATCTTTACCCTCGAGTTGCCGGTTACAGCGGCGGAGGACGGTATTTGATGCACAAGGAAATCCTGCTGGTCGAGGACAATCCCGACGATGTCGAGCTGACCCGGCTGGCCTTCGACGAGGCCAAGATCGCCAACCGCCTGATGGTCGTCGGCGACGGTGCCGAAGCCCTGGACTACCTGTTTGCCCGTGGCAAGTACAGCGATCGCGACCCCGAGGACCTGCCCTCGATCATGCTGCTCGACCTCAACCTGCCCAAGGTCGACGGTCGCGAAGTGCTGCAGGCGGTGCGCGCCAACGAAGCCACGCGCACCTTGCCGGTGGTGGTGCTTACCACCAGTGCCGAACCGTTCGATGTCGAAGCCAGCTATGCGCTGGGCGTCAACAGCTACATCCAGAAGCCGGTCGACTTCGAGCAGTTCGTCTGGGCGGTCAAGCAGGTCGGTCTGTACTGGCTGGTGCTGAACCACCCGCGCACGGCGTAGCGCGACCACTGTCATCCTGAGCGTAGCGAAGGATCTGCTGCGCACGCATGCAGCAGATTCCTCACTGCGTTCGGAATGACAATGCCCTATCCGGCCCCGAACAGCTGCTCCGCGCGCTGGAACAACACCCAGCTGGTCGCAATGAATTTGTCGCCGTCCTTGGGCCGGTTGCCGCGATGGGTGTGGGTGAACGCAGCCGGGGCGATCAGCAGGCTGCCGGTGCGCGGAACGATCTTGCGGTGCTGGTAGAGGAACTCGGTCTCGCCTTCCTCGAACCCGTCGTTGAGGTAGACGGTCCACAGCAGGTGCCGATGCAGCGTTTCCGCGCGCGGGTCGCGCGGGTACAGCTCGCAGTGCCAATAGGGGTATCCGCCGCGGTTGGCGCTGTAGCGCTGCAGATTGATCGAGCCCGGTCGCAGCACCGTCTTGATCACCGGTGCCAGGTCCTCATCGTCCATGGCCGCCATCCGCTCGGGAGTGAGGCGGTGACTCTTGCCGTCGGCGCCTGGCGTTTCCAGCATCAGCGGCGCGATCAGCGTGTGCGGGTAGCGGCGCAGGTAGGCGATGACGCCGCGGAACACCGCCAGGTTCAGCAGCGTTTCGGCATCGCGCCAACCGTCGCGCCCGCTGATGGTCAGGTCGCGGCTGTCCTTGAGGTCGGGCATCACGCCACCCCCGACGCGTCCGGGGACGGTGTCGCCACTGTCGCTGAAGCGTGCCACCAGCTGCGCGCACTGTTCGCGCGTGAGGGCGTCCGGATAGACCTCGATGAAGTCGTTGTCCCGGGCGTGTTCGCCGGCGACGGGAACTGCGGGTTGGCTGGACATGCGGAAGGCAGGGGATCCGGCGGCAGCGGCCATCCTCGCACGCCACCGGGCCGCCAGGCCACGCCCCGCTAAGCGATGCTGACCGTGTTCGGCGACTCGGGGTCGTTGGCACGCAGGCCGTGGCGCTGCATCAACCGGTAGAGCGTGACGCGGGAGACGCCGAGCTCGCGCGCGACATCGACCAGGCGCCCGCGGTTGCGGTGCAGCGAATGCTCGATCGCGGTACGGGTGGCGGCATCGCGAACCTCGTCCAGGGTCGGCGGCGGCGTCGCCAGCGCGTTCTCGATGTGCAGGTCGGCGGCGGTGATCAGGCGGCCTTCGGCCATCACCACGGCCTGGCGGACGCGGTTGATCAGTTCGCGCACGTTGCCCGGCCAGCCGTGGCTGTGCAGCGCCTGGCGCGCGCACGGCGCAAACCCCTTGAGCGTGCGATGGCCTTCCTGCGAGTACCGCTGCAAGGCGTACTCGGCGATGCGATCGATGTCGCTGCCGCGGTCGCGCAACGGCGGCTGCTGCAGGCGCAGCACGCACAGGCGGTGGTAGAGGTCGGCGCGGAAACGGCCGTCGGCGACGGCGACATCCAGGTCGTGGTGCGTGGCCGAGATGATGCGCACGTCGATCGGAATCTGTTCGTGGCCGCCGAGGCGCTCGATGCTGCCCTGCTGCAGGAAGCGCAGCAGCGAGGCCTGGCTCTCCAGCGGCAGGTCGCCGATCTCGTCGAGGAACAGCGTGCCGCCGTTGGCCATCTCGATGCGCCCGAGCTTGCGCTGCTGCGCGCCGGTGAACGCGCCGCGCTCGTAGCCGAACAACTCCGACTGGATCAGGCTGTGCGGGATCGCACCGCAATTGATCGCCACGAATGGATGCGCGTGCCGGCGCGAGTGCCGGTGCACGGCCATCGCCGCCAGCTCCTTGCCGGTGCCGGTTTCGCCGGCGATGAACACCGGCGCTTCGGTCAATGCGGCCTTGCGCAGCGTGCGGCACAGCGTGCGCATCGCCCCACTCTCGCCGATCATGCCGTCGAAGCCGGCTTCGCTGGTGACGTCGCCGCCCTCGCAGGCGAGGCTGGCCATGCCGTGGGCGTGGCCGATCACCGTGTTCATCACCGCTTCCGGGCACGGCAGCGTGAGGTAGTCGTAGCAGTAGTCGCGGATCAGCTTGCGTACCGGCTCCTCGTCGAGCTGGCGCGCATCGATGCCGGCGACCCAGCCGACGTTGGCCGCCGACAGCGCGCCGCCGAACTCGGCCAGATCCTGCTGGCTGAAGCCCTCGCGCAGGTCGAGCAGCGCCGCGTGCGGCTGCCGCGGATCGCGCTGGAGGATGCGCAAGACACTGCGGGCGTCGGGTGCGCGGCGCAGGTTCCATCCCATCTGCTGGAGGCCGCCGAGGGCGAGCACGCGACCGGCACCACCACGGGTGACGTAGATCAACTCACGCGCGAGGGGATCGCCCGACAGGGATTCCTGCGTTCCTTCGATCGCCATCTCCGTCTCCGTCTCCGGACAGGACCTGCTGGCGCATTTCGAACAATCCGGGTTGGGCCGCGTGAGTGGCAACCCGGAGGGCCGGTCCGAAATGCATTAACAGGCCCTGCCGTGGCTGCAGAATGCTGCCACCACACATGGATACGCAGTGTTATTTACGGCAGGGATGACGATGAACGGTCAAAAAGAATACGAAAAAACATGCATTTCGCCGGCACGAATCGCGCCAACGTGATTCAACTTCGTGAGTGCGGCGCGCAAGGGCGCCGCACTCGCATTCAGCGCGTCATGCGCTCTTTGTTGCGCCCGTCTCGTCGTGCTCGCGGTGGTAACGCACCGCGGTCTCGACTTCACTCTTGGAGCCGAGGAACACCGGCACACGCTGGTGCAGACCGGTCGGCTGCACCTCGAGCATGCGCTGGCGACCGGTGCTGGCGGCGCCGCCGGCCTGCTCGACCAGCAGGCTCATCGGATTGGCTTCATACATCAGGCGCAGCTTGCCGCCCTTGGCCGCGCACTTGCTGTCGAGTGGGTAGCTGAAGATGCCGCCACGGGTGAGGATGCGATGCACGTCGGCCACCATGGAGGCGACCCAGCGCATGTTGAAATCCTTGCCGCGCGGGCCTTCCTTGCCGCTGAGCAGATCGCCGACGTAGTGGTGCATGGGTGCCTCCCAGAAGCGCTGGTTCGACATGTTGACCGCGAACTCCTTCGTCTCCTCCGGGATGCGCATGCCGCGCGTGGTCAGCACGAAGCTGCCCACTTCACGGTCGAGCGTGAAGGCATGCGTGCCGTTGCCGATCGTCAGCACCAGCATCGTGCTCGGGCCATAGGTGCAGTATCCGGCCGCGACCTGGGCGGTGCCGGGCTGGAGGAAATGCTCGTCCTGCGCCTGGGTGACACCCTCCGGGCAGCGCAGCACCGAGAAGATGGTGCCGACGGAAATGTTCACGTCGATGTTGGAGCTGCCATCGAGGGGATCGAACAGCAGCAGGTAGTTGCCGCGCGGGTAGACGTCGGGAATCGGCTGCGAGTTGTCCATCTCCTCCGAGGCCAGGCCGGCGAGGTGGCCGCCCCAGGCGTTGGCTTCCAGCAGGATCTCGTTGGAGAGCACGTCGAGCTTCTTCTGCGCCTCGCCCTGGATGTTCATGCTGGCTTCGCCGGCGGTGCCGGCATCGCCGAGGACACCGCCGAGCGCGCCCTTGCCGACCGCGATCGAGATGGTCTTGCAGGCGCGGGCGACCACTTCGATCAGCAGGCGGGCATCGGCGTTGATGCGTCCGGCGCGCTGCTCCTCGATCAGGTAGCGGGTCAGGGAGATGGATGGCGGCGTTGAGTTCGACATGGGCACGGCGGGCAGCGGCAACGGGGGCGCCATTGTCGCCGATGCGGCTGTCGCAGTGGCGCGCCGCTGAGCGTTCGGCGCGTTCGCGGCTGCTGACAGGAGGCTGGCAGCAGCCCGGTCGCAAGCTGCACTGGTGCGATGGGCACCGACGGCAGGAGCGCCGCAATGAGCACCGACGATATGGCCAGCAGGATGGCCGCCGCCGATTCAAATTGGCACGATCCAAATGGGCGCGATTCATGCGGGACAGATGGGCACGACCGCGAAAGGCGCTACCCCGGCGCTCGTGGCGCCAGGGCGGTCGACCGCTACCGCCGCCTGCTGCTGCAGCTGGCCGCCAGTGCCCAGGCGATGGTGCTGTTGCCGCTGCGCGCGATAGCCCGCCCGGTCCGCGCCTCGGCGCCCGGAGCGGCCGCCACGAACGCCGGCGCCGCCAGCGACGGACGCCACGACTTCGATTTCCTCCATGGCCAATGGCGGATCCGCAACGAGCGCCTGAAGCAGCGCCTCACCGGCTCGGGCAACCCCGGGCCAGGTGACTGGGAGATCTTCGGCGCCAGCCAGTGGTGCCAGCCGATGCTCGGCGGGGTCGGCAACGTCGACGATTTCGTCAGCGACTGGCAGCGCCCCGGTTCCACGGAGCGCTTCATCGGAATGACCCTGCGCCTGTTCAGTCCCGAATCGCGGCAGTGGAGCATCTACTGGGCCGGCAATCACGATGGCCACCTCGAGGCACCGATGGTGGGCCACTTCGACGATGGCACCGGCACCTTCCTCGGCCTGGCCGAGCACCAGGGCAGGCCGGTGCAGGTCCGTTTCGTCTGGAGCCAGGCCAGCGCCAACACCGCGCACTGGCAGCAGGCCTTCTCGCAGGACAATGGCGAGAGCTGGGAAACGAACTGGCATATGTGGTTCCGCCGCACCGATGGCGAAGGCCATCTGCTGCACGACGACGGCGTGATCGAACTTCGTCAGTACACGCTGCGACCGGGGCGCCGAGATGAACTGGTCGAACTGTTCGAACGCGAGTTCATCGAGCCGCAGGAGGCGGTCGGCATGCACGTGATCGGACAGTTCCGCGACCTCGACCAGAACGAGCGGTTTGTCTGGGTGCGTGGATTCGCCGACATGCAGGTGCGCGCCGAGGCACTGAACGGCTTCTATTCCGGGCCGACGTGGGCGCGCCATCGCGAGGCTGCCAACGCCACCATGATCGACAGCGACGACGTGCTGCTGTTGCGACCGGTACGGCCGGACTCGGCGCTGCCGTGCGGCGCCGAGCGGTCTGCCAACGGCAAGGAAGGCACCGCGAAGGGCCTGATCGAAGCGGGCATCTGTTACCTGGATGCGGCGGCCGACCATGGCTTCCTCGCCAGGTTCGAACAGCACATGGCACCGCGCCTGCACGCCGCGGGTGCCGAGCTGATCGGTGTCTACATCACCGAATCGGCGCAGAACACGTTCCCGCGCCTGCCGGTGCGCGAGGGCGAACCGGTGCTGGTGTGGTTCGCGCGCTTCGCCGATGTCGACGCCCATCACCGCTACGAGTCGGCATTGCTTGCCGATGGCTTGTGGAACACCGCGGTCGCACAGGCGCTGCTCGATGGCCTCAGGCAACCGCCGCAACGGCTGCGGCTGGCGCCGACGCCGCGATCGGAGTTGCGTATATGAGACGCACGACGGCGAATGATCGGTTGTTATCGCTAACGCTTGTTGAGCCGCTCATTGAGCTGGACGCGCTGGCAGGCGATCATGCCGCATGCGCCGCGCCGACCGCCTCTTCCTGCTGATCCATGCCCTGCGTGGACGCCGTTCTGCCATCACCGCACAACGACTGGCGCAGACCCTGGCCGTGTCGCTGCGCACGGTCTACCGCGACGTTGCCGACCTGCAGCGTTCCGGGGTGCCGATCGAAGGCGAAGCCGGCGTCGGTTACATGCTGCGCAAGGGCTCTGACATCCCGCCGCTGATGTTCACCGCCGACGAACTCGAAGCACTGGTGGTCGGTACGCGTTTCGTTCGCGCCTTCGGCGGCGTGCGCCTGGGGCGCGAAGCGGCTGCGGCACTGCTGAAGATCGAGGCGGTGCTGCCGCCGGAGTTGCGCGAGCGCAGTGAACGCACGCGCATCTTCGCGCCGGAAGTCGACCGGCTGGAAAACAGCGGGCTGATCGACGACCTGCATGCGGCCGTCACCAGCGCGCAGGTGTTGCGCATGCGCTACCGCGACAACGATGCCCGCGCCAGCGAGCGCGAGATCGAACCGTTGTGCCTGGCGTTCTGGGGTGGCAGCTGGACGCTGGGCGCCTGGTGCCGGCTGCGGGCGGACTTCCGCAACTTCCGGCCGGACCGGATCGTGGATTACTCGCCTACGGGGGAGACGTTCGTGGAAAGTCGCGAGCGGGGGTTGACGGCGTATTTGCGGGCGGCGAATGCGCAGAGGAATGGCTAGTCAAACGTCATTGCTAGTCAACCGTCATTCCCGCGTAGGCGGGAACCCAGCGTCTTTGAGCAACGTCAACGGCAAATGGATCCCGGCTTTCGCCGGGATGACGGGGGATGATGGTGATGGGGCTGATGGCGTGTGGGCCTGGATCCCGGCTTTCGCCGGGATGACAGTGATGGGGCGAATGGGGTGACGGCCTGGATCCCGGCGTACGCCGGGATGACGGGTGGGCTACGGCACCCGCATGTCACCCGTCTCGATGAAGCGCTGATGCCACGACAACGCCTCGTTCAGCAAGTGCGGCGTGTGCTTGCCGTAACTCTCGCGGCTGGCGCGGTCGAAGTAGTCCTGCAGCATCGGCCGGTAGTCCGGGTGCGCGCAGGCATCGATGACGCGTTGTGCGCGCTGCTTCGGCGCCAGGCCGCGCAGGTCGGCCAGGCCCTGCTCGGTGACCACCACCATCACGTCGTGCTCGGTGTGGTCGACGTGGCTGGCCATCGGCACGATCGACGAGATGCGTCCGCCCTTGGCCGTGCTCGGTGACATGAACACCGACAGGTAGGCGTTGCGGGCGAAGTCGCCGCTGCCGCCGATGCCGTTCATGATCCGCGTGCCCGCGACATGGGTAGAGTTGATGTTGCCGTAGAGGTCGGCCTCGATCATGCCGTTCATGGCTATGCAGCCCAGGCGCCGCACCAGTTCCGGATGGTTGGAGATCTCCTGCGTGCGCAGCACGATGCGCTGGCGGTAGTGGTCGAGGTGGGCGAGGAACTCGTCGATGCCGGCCGGGCTCAGCGAGAACGAGGTCGCCGAGGCCATGCGCACCACGCCGTGCTTGAGCAGCTCCAGCATGCCGTCCTGGATCACTTCGGTGAACGCGGTCAGGTCGCGGTAGCCCGCCTGGGCCAGGCCTGCCAGCACCGCATTGGCGATGTTGCCCACGCCCGACTGCAGCGGCAGCAGGTGCGGCGTCAGCCGGCCGCGGCGGATCTCGTGGGCGTAGAAGTCCAGCAGGTGCGACGCGATCCGCTTCGAGTCGGCATCGGGTGGGGCGAACGGCGAATTGCGATCGGGCGCGTCGGTGTCGACAATCGCGATGATCTTGTCCGGATCGCAGCGCAGGTACGGCTCGCCGATGCGGTCATCGGGATGCAGCAACGGGATCGGCTTGCGGTTGGGCGGCAGCGCGGTGCCGTAGTAGACGTCGTGCATGCCCTCCAGCGCCGTCGGCTGCCAGCCGTTGACCTCGAGGATCACCTTGTCGGCCTGGTCCAGCCAGGTCTTGTTGTTGCCGACCGACGACGAGGGCACCAGCCGGCCGTCTTCGGTGATCGCGGTGACCTCGATCACGGCGACGTCGACCGCACCGTAGAAACCGAACCACGTGTACTGCGCGACGTGACTGAGGTGCAGGTCGATGTAGTCCAGCTCGCCGGCGTTGATGCGTTCGCGCAGCGCCGGATCGGACTGGTAGGGCAGGCGCAGTTCGATGCCTTGCGCGCGGGCGAGCACGCCGTCGAGTTCGAGGGCGGTCGAGGCGCCGGTCAGCACCTTGATGCGGAAGGCTTCGCCGGCGCCGTGTGCCTGCTCGATCCGGGCGGCCAGTGCCTGCGGCACGGCCTTGGGATAGCCGGCGCCGGTGAAGCCGCTCATGGCCACGGTCATGCCGGGCCGGATCAGGGCGGCGGCCTGTGCGGCGGACATGCGCCGGTCACGCAGGCCGGGGTGGCGGATGCGATCGCTCATGGTGAAGGTGCGAAGTGGGGGAAAAGCGAGTTTAGTCCCCGCCTGCTGGCTGACGTATTGACGCCGGTCAGCTGGTGATCATGACCATGCGCTGGCCGCCCACGTAGGAGCGAGCTTGCTCGCGAAGGACTCCGGAGGCGGGGTTCGCGAGCAAGCTCGCCCCTACGTCCTGTCCTCCGGCATTCGGGGGCCGGAAAGGCGCTTTTGTCACGCCCTCGCCGCTTTCGTCGCAACCGCCCCCCGGTCGCCGCGTGCCGCCGCTATGCTCGGCCGCACAGAATCCCGACGCGACCTTGCCGACGCCGCATGACCACCAGCCTCTACTTCATCGTCCGACTGATCGCCGCCTGGTTCGTGGCATTCCTGGCGCTGGCGATCCTGATCGACGCAACGCCGCTGGGGAATTTCGATGGCTGGCCGCTGACGTTCCTGTTCTTTGTCACCATTGGCTTCGTCATCATCGGTGCGGTCTCGCACCTGCGGCGGGTTCGCCTGATCGCCGGCCAGGTCGACGCGGGCACGCTCGGCAACCGCCAGCGCCGGCAGATCGAGATTCCGTTCGAGGCCGGCGAGGCCTTCGACCTGCTCGATGCGGCGATCCGCGAACTGCCGCGCACGGAAGAGATCGAAAGCGCCCGCGACAGCCTGCAGATCCGCGCCAAGGTCAAGCGCCTGGAACCCTATGGCCACTCGCCCTCGCGCTACGTCAATCCACTGGCGTTGCTCGGCATTCCGCGCAACCAGATCCAGGCGACCGTCACGCCGGCCGACGGCACCGGTAGCGTGACGCTGATCTGCGAACCCGAGAGTGGCGCCTGGAGCGACTGGTTCCGCGTCGACGACGGCACCAACCTCGAGAACGCCGAAGCCATCACCCGCGCCGTGGCACGGCGGATCGCCGAGCGCCGTCGTGGCGAAAAGGCCGCCGCCGCCCAGACCGTGACCGAGAAGGAGCTGACCGTGGCCAAGCTGAGCCTGCTGCATGCGCAGGTCGAGCCGCACTTCCTCTACAACACGCTGGCGAGCGCTCAGTACCTCACCCGCACCGACCCCGCCCGCGCCGACGAGATGCTCGGACACCTGATCCAGTATCTGCGTCATTCGCTGCCGCGCACCGATGACGCGCTGTCGACGCTGGGCGTCGAGCTGGAGCGCTCGCGCGCCTACCTGGAGATCCTCAAGCTGCGCATGGGCCCGCGCCTGGCGCTGCAGATCGACGTGCCCGAGGACCTGCGCACCACGCCGCTGCCGCCGATGATGCTGCAGACGCTGGTGGAGAATGCGATCAAGCATGGTCTGGAACCCAAGCCCGGTGGCGGCACCGTCTGGATCCTGGCGCGCAGCAACGACCGCATCGTGTCGGTGACCGTGGCCGACGACGGCGATGGCTTCAATGCCGAAAGTACCGGCACCGGCATCGGGCTGAAGAACGTGCGCGAGCGTCTGCGCCTGGTCTACGGCAATGCCGCGACACTGGCGATCGTTGCCAACTTCCCCAACGGCGTCGCCGCCACGATCACGGTTCCCGTTGCCGCTCCTGGTGCGCAGGAGCCCGGTCATGGCTGAGGCGAAAGTCATGACAGCCGTCGTCGCCGAGGACGAGGAGCTGCTGCGCACCGCGCTGGTCGAACTGCTCGCCGAGGTCTGGCCGCAGCTGCAGATCGTCGCGCAGTGCGAGGACGGCGCCAGCGCGCTGGAAGCCATCGCCGAGCACCGTCCCGACGTCGCCTTCCTCGACATCCGCATGCCGGGCCTGACCGGCCTCGACGTCGCCGCGGCGGCGGCCCAGGCCAGCCCGGGGACGCAGGCGGTGTTCGTCACCGCTTACGACCAGTACGCCGTCGATGCCTTCGAACATGGCGCGATCGATTACCTGCTCAAGCCGGTCAGCCGCGAGCGCCTGGCGGCGACCGCGCAGCGGATCCAGGCACGCGCCGCCGCCGGCAGCGTCGATGCGGTGGCGCTGGCGCAACTGGTCGCCACCCTCGATCTGGTGCCGCGCAGCAGCGAGCCGCCGCTGACCTGGATCACCGCCAGCGCCGGTCGCGAAACGCGGCTGATCCTGGTCGACGACGTCGCCTACTTCCGTGCCGAGCACAAGTACACGGTGGTGATGACGGCCGACGGTGAAGCGCTGATCCGCAAGCCGATCCGCGAACTGCTGATCGCGCTCGACCCGACCGTGTTCCGCCAGATCCACCGCTCCACCATCGTCAACCTCAAGGCGATCGCCTCGATCGTGCGCGACGACAGCGGCAAGGGCGTGGTGCGCCTGCGCCAGCGTCCGGAAACCCTCACCGTCAGCCAGCCCTTCATGGCGCTGTTCAAACAGATGTAGCGGCCGCCCAGCGACCGCGCCGTCCCGGAATGTCAGGCAGTACCCACGACGTGGCTTCAAGGCCGCGAAAGGATGCCCCATGCGCAACGTTATGGCTTTCGTCTACTTTCTCCTCGGCCTGGTCGGCGCGCTCGACGGCGCAGGCACCACGCTCGTCGCACGCAGCACCGACGATGGCGTCGAGACCCTGCTCAGCAAGACCAGCATCGAAACCGGCAAGGTCCGCTTCGAGTGCGTGCGCAGCGCCAGCGGTCATTGCCACTACGCGTTGTTCACCGGGACGTGCACCACCTCGGCCGCCGGTGCGCACTGCGTCCATCGTCCGGCGGGCAGCTTCGACCTGCCGGTTGGCCAGGTGCGCGAGCGTGCCGATCTGCCCGCGGATTTCCGGCTGTGCGTCAGTCATCGCGACGGGGTTGTCGATGCCGATTGCAAGCCCGCAGGCTGAGCGGCGTTGTCATCCCGAGCGTAGCGAGGGATCTGCTTTCCGCGGCTGTACAGCAGGTCCCTCGCTGCGCTCGGGACGACAGTCGGTTCCTCAGATCACCCGCAGCGTGATCGCCTTGAGCACCGCGCGGGTGCGGTCGCGGGTGTCGAGTTTGTCGAGGATCACCGACACGTAGTTCTTGACCGTGCCTTCGGCGAGGAACATCGCCCGCGCGATCTCCTTGTTGGAATAGCCGCCGGCGAGCAGGCGCAGGATCGCCACCTCGCGCTCGGTGAAGTTCTCGCGCGGCGCTTCGCTGGCGTGGTACTGGTACCTGGCGCGGACCGGGTCGGTGCTGACCGGCTGCAGCAGCGTCTCGCCAGCGGCAAGACGCGCAATCGCCTCGCGCAGGTCCTCCGGGGCGGCGTCCTTGAGCATGAAGCCCTGTGCACCGGCAGCGGTGGCGCGCAGCAGCAGCTCGCTTTCGTCGAAGGTGGTCAGCAGCAGCACCGGCGTGGTGTCGCCGCGCTCGCGCATGCGGCGCAGGGCCTCGATGCCGTCGACACCGGCCATGCGGATGTCGCTCAACACGACATCGACCGGCGTGGTCGCCAGGCGATTGAGCAACTGCGCACCGTCCTCGGCCTCGAACACGACCTCGATGCCGTGGTGCTCGAGCAACGCACGCAGGCCGGCACGGACGATGCCCTGGTCGTCGGCGAGGGCGATGCGGACCGGGGCGGATGTCATAGGTGTGAAGTCATGCAGGCAGGCTCGCCTCGATGCGCAGCGCGCCGCGCGCGGACCTGGACAGGTCGAGGCTGCCGCCGGCGGCGACGATCCGCTCGCGCATGCCGGCCAGGCCGTTGCCTTCGCGCAGCACGCCACGCACGTGGCCGTCGTCTTCGACCTGGATGCGCAGACGACCGGCGTCGCAGCTCAGTTTCACCTGGACGACATAGGCATCGGCATGGCGGATGCTGTTGGTCAGCGCTTCCTGCACCAGTCGCAGGATCGCCTCGGCAACGGCGGGGTCGGTGACCTGCACGCTGTCGTCGATGCTCAGGCGCAGCGACGGCCGTGGCAACGGCGCCGCCAGGGCGCGCAGCGCCGTGCCCAGGTCGAGACCGCGGTCGTGGCGTATCGCCTGGACGATGCCGCGGATGTCGGCCAGCAGTTCACTCGACAACTGCTGGGCAACGACTATCTCCTGACGGCCGGCGAAGGCGGGGTCGGCGGCGAGCGCGCGCAGGTTGAGCGTCATCGCGGTCAGCTTGTGGCCGGCCACGTCGTGCAGCTCTCGGGCGACGCGCAGGCGTTCGTTGTCGCGTGTCGAGTCGGCAAGCAGTGCGCGCGTGGCGAGGAGGTCGGCGTTGACGCGCGCCAGCGCGTCGCGGGCGCGCTCGGCGCTGGTTGCATACCACGAACACAACGCGGCGAAGGCCTGGAAGCCGCCGTGGATGAACACCACCGTCAGCGGCGCGCTGTGGTCGTCGGCCAGCAGCAGGAAGTAGTAGGCGACGTCGACCACGACCACGGCGATCATGGTGGTACGCAGCGACACGGTCATCGCCATCACGGCCGTCCACACCACCAGCAGCACGGGGGCGACCGACGGGCGTGGGTCGAGCCAGATCAGCGTCAGCGCGATCAGCGGCATCAGCACGATGGATAGCGGCCGCAGCCAGGTCACGCGCGGCCACATGTCGGTCACCAGCAGCAGCGCACCGAACGCAACGACCAGGGCCAGACCGTAAGGCAGCCGCTCCGGCGGCATCCAGCGCAATGCCATGCCCACGGCCACCAGGGTGAACAGCCCGGCCAGGTTGAGCGGTTGCAGCAGTGTGCCCAGGCGTTCCTTCATGGCGGCCATGCTGCGACCGCGGCGACGCGTGCGCAATGCCGCCCGTGCAGAAAGTGACTTCCGGCAGGTCGTGGCGATGACCGCGGGCACTGCACCGGGCGATGGCGTCGGCGCAGCGTGGTCGCACCTGCGATGAACCGGGATCGGCAGCCATGGCACCTTATGAAGTCCTCGTTTCCGTTCACGGCGCGATCGGCGTGATCGCACTGGTCACGTTCTGGAGCAACGCCCTCCTGCGCAAGGGCACCGCTGCGCACCGGCGCGTCGGCCGCGTGTTCCTGCTGGCGATGGCCGGAATCCTCGTCACTGCGGCGCCGATGGCGTGGATGACCTTCCGCAACGGGCGCCCGGTCACGTCCGCATTCCTCGGCTACCTGGTGGTGATCACCGCCGTCGCGGTGTGGTGCCAGTGGCGTGCGATCCGCGACCAGGACAACGTCGTCCGCTACACCGGGCCGGTCTATGTCGGATTTGGCGTGCTGTCGCTGCTGTCGGGCCTTGCGGTGCTGGTGCTTGGCATCCGCGTCGGCGCGCCGCTGCTGATGGGCTTCTCGGCAGTCGGACTGGTCAGTGGCGCAGAGCATCTCTACAAGTGGCGGCACCGCGAGCAACTGGGTGCGCGCAAGGACTGGTGGCTGGTCGAGCACTACAACGCCGTGCTCGGCAATGGCGTCGCCACCCACATCGCCTTCCTCTCGATCGGGCTTCCGCGCCTGCTGCCGTCGGCCGGCGGCGGCGTGTTGACGACGCTGGCGTGGTTTGGCCCGCTGCTGGTGGCGGTGATCGCGAAGGTGCTGATCGATCGACGCTGGAAGCCGCGGACGTTCGCGCAAGCGTCGTGAACTCCGTCAGCGGATATGGCGATCGGTTATGACGCGCTGAAAAACCGTTCCGAGCAGATAACCGCAGATTTACCTCTGCCCTGGCGCATCCGGTTACCAATGGACGCCCGACAGCGACGGAGACAACGGTCATGCGGATCAGCATCATCGGCGCCGGCTTCAGCGGCTGCGTGCTGGCCACCGAACTGGCGCGCGCCGCGCCGGCCGGTGTGGACATCCAGCTCGTCGGCACGCCCGACAGCTACGGCCGTGGCGTCGCCTATGGCGAGGCACGGCCGGAGCACCTGCTCAACGTCCGGGCGCGCGACCTGGGCGCGACTGCCGACCATCCCGGCGAGTTCGCCGACTGGCTCAGCCTGACCGAACGCGCACGCCACAGCTTCCTGCCGCGGCTGGTCTATGGCGAATACCTGCATTCACGCCTGCACGGCGCCGCGCAGGTGTCGCTGGCGGCGCTGGCCAGGGTCGAGCAGGAGGCGATCGCGATCCAGCGCGATGCCGGCGCCTTCCGCATCCATCTCGCCGACGGCGCCGACTTCCTCAGCGATGCCGTGGTGCTGACCGTTGGCGCGCTGCCGCCACAGCCGCTGGCGGGCGTAGGGCCGCGGCTTGCGGTGCATCCCAGCTACCTTGCCTGGCCCTGGCAGAACGGCCTGGACGGCACGGGCGCGATCGACCACGTGCCGCCGGGCGCCCGTGTGCTGATCATCGGCACCGGGCTGACCATGGCCGACGTGGTGACGACCTTGCACCGGCGCGGTCATCGCGGGCCGATCACTGCGCTCTCGCGACACGGGCTGTTGCCCCATGCCCACAGCGAAGACCCGATCGCCGCGATCGCACTGCCGCCGACGGTGCTGCAGGCAATCAGCAGCCACGATCTGCCGCAGCTGGTCCGCGCGCTGCGCACGCTGACGCCGATCGTTCCGGACTGGCGAGCGCTGATCGATGCGCTGCGACCGTACATCCAGGGTTTCTGGCACGGCCTGCCGCAGCCCAGGCGCAGCCAGTTCCTGCGTCACCTGCGTGCCTACTGGGAGGTGATGCGCCATCGACTGGCGCCGGCGCTGGCCGGCGAGATCGACGAACTGCGCGTGCGCGGCAAGCTGCGCATCCGGGCCGGACGCATGTTGCGCGCGCGTCGCGGCGGCGATGCGATCGAAGTGCTGATCCGCGAACGCGGCTTCTCCCACGCCAGCAGCGAGCAGTTCGACGTGCTCATCCGCGCCACCGGTTTCGACACGGACCTGGAGCGCACCAGCCACCCGCTGGTCGCGCAGCTGCGCGACGCGGGAATGCTCAGTGCCGATCCGCTCGGGCTGGGGATCAACGCCTCGCCGCGGTTCGAGGCGCTCGATGGCAATGGTGCTCCGGTGCGCGGGCTTTATGCGCTGGGACCGTTGCTGCGCGCACAGCTGTGGGAGATCACGGCCGTGCCCGAGTTGCGCGTTGCGGCGCGGGCGTTGGCGAAGCAGTTGCTGGCGTCGGCGGCGGCTCGTCAGTCTGGCGAGCGACGCAATCCGCAGTGGCTGGCGGTGCAGAACTGCCCGGCCTAGGGTGGCGACGTGTTTGGGTCCCCGCTCTGGCGGGGATGAGAAGCAAGGGCAGATGGATCCCGGCTTACGCCGGGATGACGTGAGGGAAGCGGGACGCTACGGGCCTGGATCCCGGCGTGCGCCGGGACGACGTGCGGGAGTCAGGAACGCTGCTGGCCTGGATCCCGGCTTTCGCCGGCATGACGTAGGGCGGGATGACGGGGAGGCCGTTGGCGGCGCAGTCTCAGACGTCGCCGTCCGTCGCCCAGCCTTCGCCGGTGCCGCGGTTGAAGACCGTGTCGGTGGCCAGCACGCTGCCTGCCGGGATCGACTCCTGCTGCGCCAGGCTCGCATAGATCGGGGTGAAGTCCGGCGTGGTCGCTTCCATCAACTGCTCGTAGCTGTCGATGACGAAGTAGGTCTTCTGGTAGGTATCGATGCGGTAGCGCGTGCGCATGATCCGCTCGAGGTCGAACCCGATGCGGTTCGGCGAGGCGCTCTCCAGGCAATGGATCGACTCGCCCTTGGACGAGACGATGCCGCTGCCGTAGATGCGCAGGCCATCAGGCTGGCGGATCAGGCCGAACTCGACCGTGTACCAGTACAGGCGGGTGAGATTGACCAGCGCGTCCGGGCCGATCCCGTGCGCCTTCACCCCGCCGCGGCCGTAGGCCTGCATGTAGTCGGCGAAGACCGGGTTCATCAGCAGCGGCACGTGGCCGAACAGGTCGTGGAACAGGTCCGGCTCGGCCAGGTAATCGAGCTGCTCGGGCTTGCGGATCCACCAGGTCACCGGGAAGCGGCGGTTGGCCAGGTGATCGAAGAACGTCAGCTCCGGCAGCAGGCCTTCCACGCCGACCAGCTCCCAGCCGGTGGCCTTGCGCAGCATGCGGTTGAGGTCTTCGAACTTCGGGATGCGGTCGGGCGTCATCCCCATCGCTTCCTGGGTGCGCAGGAATTCGTCGCTGGCGCGGCCGACGAGGACTTCGCGCTGACGCTTGAACAGGGTCGCCCAGACGTCGTGGTCGGCCTGGCTGTAGCTCGACCACGGCTGCTCGACCACGGACGTCGTGTACACCGGCACGTAGCCCTTGTCGGTGAGCTGGTGTTCGACGCGATTGGGAGTCGTGGCGTTCATGGGGGCTCCTGTGCTGAATACCGACTTTAGCGGCCGGGGCGCGCAATAAGCTTGCGTAGTTGCGTGTGTATCCGGTTACGGCGCAATATTCTTGCTCAGATGGCGAAACAGGCGCACGAAATGGCTTCCGTCGAACTAGATCGCACCGACCTCCTCGTGCTCGCCGAACTGCAGCGCAGCGGCCGCCTGACCAACGCCGAGCTGGCCGAGCGCGTGCACCTGTCGGCATCGGCCTGCCTGCGCCGCGTGCAGCGCCTGGAGCGCGAGGGGGTGATCGCCGGCTACCGCGCCGAGGTCGATCCCGACCGTCTGGGGCTGGGCCTGCAGGCGTTCGTGCGCGTGCAGCTGGTGCGCCACGACAGCGAGGCGATCGCCGCCTTCGTCGATTTCGTCAAGGACTGGGACGAAGTGGTCGCCTGCCATGCCCTGACCGGCGACATGGATTACCTGCTGCAGATCGTCGTGCAGGACCTGGAGCACTTCTCGCGCTTCCTGCTCGACCGCCTGCTCAACCAGGCCGGTGTCGCCGACGTCAACTCGAGCTTCGTGCTGCGCACGGTGAAGGCCTTCCGCGGCATGCCGCTGCCGGCACGCTGACCCACCTTGTAGGAGCGAGCTTGCTCGCGAAGGCGCCGGTGTGCGCCGTGTACTTGTTCGCGAGCAAGCTCGCTCCTACAAGGCACAAGGCACAAGGCGGGGCTAGTCGTGCGTGTCGCCCGACAGCGGCGTCGCCTGCATCGAGGGCCGCGCCGCGAACGCGTCGAACCATGCCGCCAGGCGCGGCCGCCCGTCGCGAAAACCAGGCAGCCCGCGGAACTCCAACCAGTCCAGCGTCGTGGCGAGCGCGACATGCCCAACATGCTGCGCATTGGTGTCGAGCTCACGTTCGAGCCAGTCGTAGCTGCTCAGCAGCTTGGCGATGTAGCCGTCGCGCAGTGGTGGATAGCGAAGTTCTTCCGGGCGCCGCACCGTTTCCCAGCGCACCGCGATGCCGGCGTCGGCCAGACCCTGCGCGGTGGCCTGCACGCGCAGCGCCTGCCAACGCTGCTCACCGGCGGCGGGAATCAAGCGAGGCCCGCCGTGCAACGTGTCCAGATACGCGCAGATCACGTCGGAATCGAACAGGGGAGGCAGACCCGGGCGCAGCAGCACCGGCACCTTGCCGAGCGGATTGCGCGCGAACACGTCCTCGTTGCGGCGGGTCGGGCTGGTTTCGTGATGGACCACTTCGATCGAGCCGGCAAGGCCCGCCTCGTGGGCGAACACCAGCGCCTTGCGCGCGTACGGCGAGTGGGTCTGGTACAGGAGCTGCATCTGGGGGAGCTGCATGGCGGCCAACGTCGGGTGTCAGGCCTTGAATACTGGCGTCGCCACCGTGCAGGTTCGCAGCATTGTGCCCGGCCTGCGCGCGCATTTCCTGCACGCACGCTCGGCTAAGCTGCGCGCCATGGAACTCGACCGCTTCGATCGCCAGCTGCTGAACCTGGTCCAGGAGGATTGCGGACAGACCGCCGAACGCCTGGCCGAGCACGTGGCGCTGTCGCCATCGGCGATCCAGCGCCGGCTGCGGCGACTGCGCGAGAACGGTGTGATCGAGCGCGAGTCGGCGATCGTCGATCCGCGGGCGGTGGGCCGGCCGACGCTGTTCATCGTCTCGCTGCAGGTCGAGCGCGAGCGCCCCGACCTGATGGCGCAGCTGCGCAAATGGCTGGCCGCGCAGGAGCACGTGCAGCAGGCGTTCTACGTGACCGGCGAGGCCGACTTCGTCCTCGTCGTCACCGCGCCCGATGCCGAGACCTACGATGCGCTGATGGGCCGGCTGGTCAGCGAAAACCCCAACGTCGCGCGCTTCACCACCAACGTGGCGATGAGCGTGGTCAAACGCGGGCTGACGATTCCGGTGCCGCTGGAGGAATGATTGCGGCGTTGTGGCGGTCTGTCGCACCGCTTCGCCGCAACGGGCCGAGGTTATCGTTGCAACACGGCTAATGGACACTGGCAGAGTGGTGACATGGAACGCACGACACACGACACCGCAGCGGACTTCGCCTTGCTGTTCCCGGATTACCGGCCGACGGCGCTGATCGAGCTGCCGCAGCTGGCCAGGACCGCGCGCGTAGGCCGCGTCCTCGCCAAACTCGAAAGCCAGCGACCCTTCGGCAACTTCAAGGTGCTGGGCGGGATGATCGCCGGGCTGCGCGCGCTGATGCGCGCCAGCGGTGCGGCGTCACTGCAGGACCTGCTCGCCGCTGCCACGCGTGCGACGCCTCTGCCGCGACTGATCTGCGCAAGCGATGGCAACCATGGCCTGTCGGTGGCGCTGGCCGCGCAGCGCGCAGGCTCGGAAGCGTGCATCTACCTGCCATCGTCCGTCGGTCCGCTGCGCGTGCAGCGCATCGTCGATCGCGGCGCGCGGGTCGTCATCGTCGATGGAACCTACGACGATGCCGTGGATGCCGCAGCCGCGGTGGCCGCATCCGGCGACGGCTTGCTGATCGCCGATACCGACCCCGACCCCGGCAACCTCGTGGTCGCCGATGTCATGGCCGGCTACCGGTTGATCGCCGACGAGGCGGGAGTGCAGTTGCGCGAGCTGGGCGTGCGGCCGGGTCATGCCTTCATCCAGGCCGGGGTCGGCGGGCTCGCCGCGGCCATGGCCGACGGTTTGCGCGGGCACCTGCGCGATGGCGGGCGCCTGGTCGTGGTCGAGCCGCAAAGCGCTGCCTGCGTCGGCCGCGCGCTGGAAGCCGGCGAGCCGACACTGTTGGAGGGCGACCTGCACTCGGTCGCCGAAATGCTCGCCTGCGGCCTGGCCTCGGCGGCCGCCCTGCCTGCCCTGCGTCGCGCCGACGCGACAGCAGTGGCCGTCGACGAGTCCGGGCTGGCCGAGGCGGTGTACCTGTTGCGGGAGGCTGGCGGACCGGAGTCGACGCCCTCGGGCGCCGCCGGGCTGGCAGGGTTGCTGCGGGTCGCCGGGGATCGGGCCCTGGCGCAGGCTCACGGCCTGGGCAGCGACAGCGAGGTGTTGATCCTGGTCACCGAGGCGGCGCCCAAGCTTGACGAAAATTCGGCCTAACTCGCGGCCAACGTCCGTGATCCTGCAATGATCATGCGAACCATCATGGTCAGCTGACGGATCAGCTCCGGGTCTTTCCCGGGCGGCGAGTCCATCGCCGCCGCACCCATTGCGAACACGAGACGGGTAATGGCCTTGGCCACCAGCGCCGGTTCGCGCAGGGTGATGCCCTGGGCCCGGGTCAGGCGGATCAGGTCGACCCGCAATTCTTCCTCGAAGAAGTTCAGCTCACGGTCGACCGCGTGCTTGAAGGCGTCCGAGCCGACCGTGCCCTCGCGCAGCAGCACGTGCAGCAGCTTGTCGTCGGCGCGGACCTGTTCCATGAACGCTTCCACCGAACTGCGCACGATGCTGCGATCGGTCTTCGCCCGGTAACGCGCCTCGCCCACGATCTTGCGCAGGGAGCGGCCGGCCAGGTCGATCAGCGCCACGGCCAGCTCGTCGGTGTCGCGGAACTGGCGGTAGAAGCTGTTGGGGGCGATCCCGGCCTCGCGGGCGATCTCGCGCAGGCTCAGGGTCGAGACGCTACGGTGCGGGCCGATCAGCTTCAGCGCCGCGGCGAGGATGTCCTCGCGCGAAATCGAAGCCTTGCGACCAGCCGCGTGTTCGCCTTCGGCAGGCTCGCTTTTGGCAAGCGTGGCGGGGCCAGGCAGTTCAGGACGTTGGGTCACGAAGTCGGCTGGGCTGATCGAAGCTGGCATCATACGCGGGACCTATTAATGCACACATGTATACACACTTGTATGTGTGACTGTATAGTGGCCCCATGAACGCTGTCACCCGCCCCCGGCCCCCCCGAGCCGCCCGCGCGAGAAGTCCGCTGTCGCTGCTGCGCGCCTGGGTCGCCCCGGATGTCTTCGATTTCTGGGCCTCGCACCTGCACCCGACCTGGTCCTGGAACCGCCCGCTGGCGCGGATCGTCGCCAAACAGGCCCAGTCGCGCGATGCCGTCACCCTGCTGCTGCAACCCAATCGCCACTGGCGCGGCTTCCTGCCCGGCCAGCATGTCAACCTGGGCGTGGAAATCGACGGCGTGCTGATGACCCGCAGCTACAGCCTCAGCGACGCCCCGCGCGCCGACGGCCGCATCGCGGTGACGGTCAAGCACATCGAAGGCGGCCGCCTGAGCCGTCACCTGTGCCAGGACGCGCGCGTCGGCGACGTGGTCGATCTCGGCCAGGCCTTCGGCGAGATGACGTGGGCGAAGGGTGCCGACGGCGCCTGGTTGTTCCTTGCCGCCGGCAGCGGCATCACGCCGCTGATGGCATTGATTCGCGCACACGCGGCGAAGGAAATGCCGACGGCGCTGACGCTGCTCTACTGGGCACGCAGTCGCGACGAGCTGTGCTTCGTCGACGAGCTGCGCGCGCTGGCGCAGCGCTACCCGCAGTTCAACGTGCACTTTGTCCTGACCCGCGAGAGCGAACTGGCCGAGGGTGAGCGCAGCGGACGCATCGGCGGCGCACTGCTGTCGGATCTCGTTCCCGACCTTGCCCAGCGCGGTGTGTATGCCTGCGGCCCGGGCGGCTTCGTCGACAGCGCACGCGCATTGGTCGCGCCGAACGCACGCAGCTTCAGCGCCGAGGCATTCACGCCGCCGCCGCGCGACATCGAAGCGGAGGCAGATGGCCACGTTGAAGTCACCCTCGCCGCCAGCGGACGCACGCTGAGTGTGTCTCGTGGGCAGTCGCTGCTGACCGCACTGGAAAGCCAGGGCTTGAAGCTCGCCAGCGGCTGCCGCATGGGCATCTGCAACACCTGTGCCTGCGGCAAGGTTTCCGGCACTACCCGCCATCTGCATACCGGCGACGCCATCGGCGAGCCGGTGTCCGCGCTGAGGCTGTGCGTCAACGCCGCCAGCAGCGACCTCGTACTCGACCTGTGAGCGATCGAATGACCGCCCCGACTCTAAGCAAGCATGCCGCAAAGAAGCATCGCAACCGCCCGTTGACACCGGCCGAACTCGACCGTTTCGGCGAGGAGCTCGACGCCCTGCGCGCGCGCACCGTCGCCACCCTCGGCCAGCGCGACGCCGATTACATCCGCACCATAGTCAAGGCGGTGCGCTACATCGGCGTCGCCGGTCGCGTTGTGCTGTTCGCCGGCGCAATCCTCGGCAGCACGCTGCTGCCGGCGCTGTTCTGGCCGGGCTGCATTGCCGGCACGCTGCTGCTGGCGCTTGCCAAGATCCTGGAGAACATGGAGCTGGGCCACAACGTCATGCACGGCCAGTACGACTGGATGCGCGACCCCCATCTCGATGGCAAGACCTACGAGTGGGACATCGCCGGCACCAGCGACAACTGGCGCAAGACGCACAACTACAAGCACCACACCTACACCAACGTGCGCGGCATGGACGACGACATCGGCTATGGCCTGCTGCGGATCTTCCCCGAGCAGCGCTGGCGCCCGTTCTACCTGGTGCAGCCGATCGTGGCGGTGGTGTTCGCGCTGCTGTTCGAGTGGGGCGTGGCGATACAGGACCTGAAGGTCGGCCGCTGGATCGCCGGCAAGACCAGCAACGCGCAGATGCGCAAGGCGCTGCGCCCGGTCGCGCGCAAGATGGGCCGCCAGGTGGTGAAGGACTACCTCGTGTTCCCGCTGCTGGCCGGTCCGTTCTTCCTGCCGGTGCTGCTGGGCAACGTGGTGGCCAACGTCCTGCGCAACCTGTGGACCTACATGATCATCTTCTGCGGCCACTTCACCGCGGACGTCGAGACCTTCCCGAAGGAATCGGTGCGCAACGAATCGCGCGGCCACTGGTACCTGCGCCAGCTGCGCGGCTCGTCGAACATCGCCGGCGGCCGCCTGCTCAACGTGATGTCCGGCAACCTGAGCCACCAGATCGAGCACCACTTCTATCCCGACGTGCCGGCCAACCGCTATTCGCAGATGGCGACGGAAGTGCGCGAGATCTGCGCGCGCTACGGCCAGCACTACAACACCGGCTCGCTGCCCAAGCAGTTCGGCGAGGTGATCTGGCGGATCCTGCGTCACGCTTGGCCGAGCCGGCCGCGGAAGACGGCACCGCTGGTGCGGCAAGAGGCCTGATAGCCCCTCCCCCTGCGCGCAGGGGGAGGCTGGGAGGGGGTCGAGGCCGAAGGCCGAGTGGCCTCCGCAAGCTTTCAGACCACCGGAAACCTCAGGGCGCCGACGCCTGCGCCGCCTCGCACTTGCTGTCGCGACCGAACAGGTTGCCCAAGCGGAAGCCTTCCTTCTCGCATTCCGGATCGACTTTCACAGGCACAACCACCGGCACCTTCGCCGCCTGAGCCGCAACCCGCGCGCTCTGCATCTGCGCCAGCTTCGCGCGGATCTGCGGAATCGCCGCCAGTGTCGCGCGCTCGCCTTCCATGATCGCGTTGTTGCGCTGTTCGAAATCGGCCGGGCCGATCTCGTTCACGCTCGGGCGGATGACGACATCGGCGCGCGCCAGCTCCTGCTGGCCCAGGCGCTGGCCCATGATCGTGATCGACTGGTTGATGTTGCCCAGCACGCTGCCCGGGTTCTTGCCGCTGGCCTTGCTGGAAATGTCGACGGCGACGACGAAGTCGGCACCGAGCTGGCGCGCCGCATCCACCGGCACCGGGCTGACCACGCCGCCGTCGACGTAGTGGTACTGGCCGATGGTCACCGGCTCGAACACGCCGGGGATGCTGCTCGATGCCCGCACTGCCTGGCCGGTGTTGCCGCGCACGAACACCGTGCGCTCGCCGGTTTCCAGTTGCGTGGCGACCGCCGCGAACGGCTTGCGCATCTGCTGGATCGTCTTCTGCCCGACCTGCTGGTTGACGTAGTCCTGCAGCTTCTGGCCCTTCACCACGCCGCCGGAGAACAGGCTGTAGTCGCGGATCTGCGCCTCGTCGAGGGCGAAGGCCTGCTTCTGCATGGCGAAGGCGTCCATGCCGCTGGCGTACATCGCACCGACCACGCTGCCGGCGCTGGTGCCGGACACGACCTCGGGCTGGAAGCCGTTGGCTTCGAGCATCTTGATCACGCCGATGTGGGCGAAGCCCTTGGCTGCACCACCGCCGAGGGCCACACCAATCCGGATCTTCGGCGGCGGCGCCACAGGCGGCACGACCACCACCGGCGGCGGCGTCGGCTTGACCGCCTCACCGCCCCCGCAGGCAGCGAGCAGGACGGCGATGGAGGCCAGCAGCAGCGGGCGCAGGGCGGTGGAGGGCTTCATGGGGAACAAGGCGCTCAGGGCGATCAGCGGCGCAGCATACACGCGGGGAGGCGGGGGAAATCGGACTGCGGTAGCAACCATTCACCCGCTGTCTCGCGCCTCACCCGTCATCTCCCCGTAACCCGTCATCCCCCCGCAACCCGTCATCCCCGCGCAACCCGTCATCCCCGCGAAGGCGGGGACCCAGTGCCTCTGCTTCGAACTGTGAGCAAAGCAAGTCGCTGGGTTCCCGCCTTCGCGGGAATGACGGGATATGGGGAGGCTCAGAAGCCGTTGTCGCCGTCGAGGATCCGACCGAGCCCACCCAGCACCGAGCCCTCGCCACGATTCTGCCCGCCACCTTGCGGCGCCGCCGCCAGCATCCGGCCGGCCATGCGCGAGAACGGCAGCGACTGCAGCCAGACCTTGCCCGGTCCGGTCAGCGTCGCCAGGAACACGCCCTCGCCGCCGAACAGCATGCTTTTGATGCCGCCGACCGCGCGCACGTCCATCTGCACGCTGTCGTGGAAGGCCATCACGCAGCCGGTGTCGACATCCAGCCGTTCGCCGGCGCGCAGCTCGCGCTCGACCACGGTGCCGCCGGCATGGACGAACACCCAGCCGTCGCCCTCGAGCTTCTGCATGATGAAACCCTCGCCGCCGAACAGGCCGGTGAGGATCTTGCGCTGGAAGTGGATGCCGACGGTGACGCCGCGCGCGCCGGCCAGGAAGCTGTCCTTCTGGCAGATCAGGCGGCCGCCGTGCTCGTCGAGCTTCATCGCCAGCACCGTGCCCGGGTACGGCGCGGCGAACGCGACGCGCGCCTTGCCGTTGCCGGCGTGGGTGAACACCGTGGTGAACAGGCTCTCGCCGGTCAGCACGCGCTTGCCGGCCGACATCAGCTTGTCCATGAAGCCGCCGCCCTGGCCGGTATGGCGACCGTCGCCGAACACCGTGTCCATCTGGATCGAGGCGTCCTTGTACATCAGCGCGCCGGCTTCCGCTATCGCGCTTTCGCCCGGGTCGAGTTCGACCTCGACGAACTGCATGTCGTTGCCGACGATGCGGTAGTCGATGTCGTCGCTGCGCCCGCGCGACGGCGGCGGCGACGGCGGCAGGTGCGCGGGCGTTGTGTCGACCGACTCGGCGAACTCCGGCACCGACTTCACCGCCTGCCAGCCGGCCATTCCCTCGCGCCAGCACAGGTCGTTGGGATTGCGGCGCGCATGCGCCTGCGCGGCGGCCAGGTCGAGCGGGCCGATGCGCTGCGTGCTACCGGCGGGGACGAAGTACCACTGCGACATGACGGCATCCTGCGGGGGTATGGAAGCGGCGAGTTTAGCCGTGCCCGCCGCTGCCGAATCGGCCGGAAGTCATCCGCGAATCCCGAGTTCAGGCCAGCGCCTGGACCATGGCCTGTTCCAGCGAGCGCTCCGGATCGCGACGGATCTCGTCCAGTTCGCTCAGTTCCCAGCTGCGGCGCAGCCGCCCCTCGACCAGCAGCAGCGCGCGGTCGATGAACCGCTCGGCGACGTCGAGCGAATGCGTGGCCAGCAGCGCGGTCGTGCCGCGCTCGCTGCACAGGGCCCGCAAGTGGTTCTTGAGGGCGTAGGCGCTGGCCGGGTCGAGGCCGTTGAGGGGCTCGTCGAGCACCAGCAGCGGCGGTTCGCCCAGCAGGCCCAGGGCAACGCCGAGCTTCTGCCGCGTGCCCAGCGAGCACTCGGCCACCGGGTGATCGAGCATAGGTGTCAGCGAAAGCACGTCGCAAAGCCGCTGCGTGCTGTCGGGAATCCGGTCCAACCCGCGCGCGCCGGCGAACAGCTGCAGGCATTCGCGGCCGGTCAGCAAGGGTGGCAGACGGCCGGGATCCACGGTCATGCCCAGCTGCTGCTTCGCCATCCGCGGATCCAACGCCAGATCGATTCCATTGATCCGGATCCACCCTCGGCGCGGCGCCAGCACTCCCGCCAGGCACTGCAACAGCGTGGTCTTGCCGGCGCCATTGGGGCCGATCAGCGCAACGAACTCGCCACGGAGCAGCTGTAGGTCGATGCCGTCCAGCACCGGCCGCTGCGCGTAGCCGAAGCAAACCTGGTCCAGCTGAAGGATGGGGGTCATGGCGAGCGCCGAAAAAGTGGAAGGCAGAACCGCAGTGCAGGTAGCGACAGCACGGCCAGCGAGACGCACCAAGCCGTCATCAGCCCACTCACCGCGCCGCACAGACATGCTCCGGCCGCCGCCCACGTCAGCGCGCAAGCCAAAGCGAAAGCGGGATAGCGCAAAGCTGCGGCGAGAACTCGCCGGAGTGGCGCAGGCGCGGCCCGCAAGAGTTGGATCGACTCCAGCGCGACTTCTGCAGCGGCACGCAGCACGACCGCCATCCACGCCAGCGACAACACCATCAGCAGCGGCCCGAGGGCGGACAACGGCGCTGCGCCGGTCGGCATCGCCAGCAGCAGCACGCCGGCAAGCCAGGCATTTCCACCTTGCCGCCAGCGCGACAGCGCCGCGCGGCGTTGCCAGTCGAACAGGCAAGGCAGGCGAGGGTCGCCGAGTCCGTCGAGCGTCAGGGCCGCCTGTCGGCGCCCGCCAGTCGACCGCGGACGCGATGGACGCGACCGCGCGCGCAAGCCGATCAGTCCCAGCGCGGCACCGGCGCCGACGCCGGTGGAAACGACGATCAGTGCTGCCCCGATCAGGTCAAAGCGTCTTGCAACGGTCGCGACGAGGGTCAATGCAACCGTACATGCGCATAGAACCGCCAGCGCCAGGCCGATGCCGAACAGGAGTAACGCGTGGCGCGACTGCCGCGGCGGCACGGGTGCTGCGGCCCACCAGCCGGTGTGCAGCTCGTGCGCGAGCGCCTGCACCCGCCGTCGCAAGCCCATGCCGACCAGCATCGCCAGCAGCAACGCGATCGCCACCGGCCACCGCGCGATCATCTTCAGGCTCGCCTCGGCGGCGGCCAGGGGTGCGGGCCCGAAGCTGGCGGCGCTGGCGACGATCGGCGCGAGGACCATCAGGCCCAGCAACGCCAGCGCCGGAACCCGCAGCCACTGCACACCGGGCCGTCGCGACCAGGTCAGTCGTTGTTCGGCGAACCAGGGATGCCAGCTCATGACGTCATGCCTGGCTGAAACTCAGCCGTCCGACAGCGCTGCCAGCGCCGCATGCCGTGCGTGCAGTGCTGCGGTGTCGAACAGCGGCACGCTCGCATCATCGTTGCCGACCAGCAGTCCGATCTCGGTGCAGCCCAGGATCACGCCCTGGGCGCCGCGCGCGACGAGGTTGGCGATGATCCGGCGGTACTGCTCGCGCGACTCGTCGCGGACCTGACCAAGGCACAGTTCGTCGTAGATCACGCGGTGGACGATGCCGCGGTCGTCGGCTTCCGGTACCAGCACGTCCAGACCGTGGCCGGCCAGGCGCTGGCGGTAGAAGTCCTGCTCCATCGTGAAGCGGGTGCCGAGCAGGCCCACGCGCTGCAGGCCCTGGGCGCGGATCTCGTTGGCGGTGGCGTCGGCGATGTGCAGCAAGGGCAGGCCGCTGGCGGCTTCCACCGCGTCGGCGACCTTGTGCATGGTGTTGGTGCAGATCACCAGCAGCTCGGCGCCGCCGGCGCGCAGTGCGCGTCCGGCGTCGGCGAGGACCTGGCCGGCGGTGTCCCAGTCGCCGCTCATCTGCAGGCGCTCGATCTCGGCGAAGTCGACGCTGTACAGGATCAGCCGCGCCGAGTGCAGGCCGCCCAGCTGCTGCTTCACGGTCTGGTTGATCAAGCGGTAGTACGGCACCGTCGATTCCCAGCTCATGCCGCCGATCAGACCCAGCGTCCTCATCGGGTGTGTGCCTCGGCTTTGGCGGCGGCCTGCCTGCCGAAGCGCTCTCCGAAGAAGTCGCCGGCGTTCCAGGCCGGACGCTGTGGCGCGTCGGCGATCAGGCTGCCGATGCGGGCATTGAGCCGGGCCAGTCGCGCCGCGTCGGCGTACTGGATCGGTTGGCTGGTGTCGTCACCGGGCTGGTGGTAGCGCTGGCGCAGGAATTCTTCCTGGATCTTCTGCGCGCCCTCGCCTTTGTAGCCTCCGTCCAGATACACCGCCGGCACGCCGGCGCGGATGAAGGCGTACTGGTCGCTGCGCACGAACACCACCTCTTCCGGCGACGGATCCGGCGAGAGGTCGACGCCCACTTCCTTGGCCGCCTGCTGCACCAGCGCCTGCAGGCTGGAGTGCTCGATGCCGATCGGGACGACGTCGGCGGTCGGCGCCAGCAGCATCGGCATGTCCATGTTGACGTTGGCCACGAGCGCTTCGCGCGGCACGGTCGGATTGCGGGCGAACCACTCCGCACCCAGCAGGCCCTTCTCCTCGGCGGTCACGGCGACGAACAGCAGCGAGCGCTGCGTCGGTTCCGGTGCGTGGGCGAGGCGGTTGGCGGCTTCCAGCATCACCGCGATGCCAAGTGCGTTGTCGAGCGCGCCGTTGTAGATCGCGTCACCGTTGACCGGCGCGCCGATACCGACGTGGTCGAGGTGGGCGCTGAACACCACGTACTCGGCTTTCTTCGCCGCGTCCGTGCCGTCGATGCGGGCGACGACATTGCGCGAGTCCACCGGCGTGATCAGCGTGCGCGCCGCCAGCCTGACCGTGCCCGGAAGTTCGAACGCGCGCAGCTTGCCATCGCGCAGATCCTGGAACAGGCCCTTGGCGCTGCGGCCGTTGGCCGACAGCAGGGCATCGGCACTGGCGGCGCTGATGCCGGCGGCCACCTTCAGCTGCGGCCAGGTATCGATACCCTTGCCGTCGCTGCCGCGCAGGCGCATGCCCGGGCGGTTCCAGTTGCTGGCGCTGCGCGCCCACGGACGCTTCTTCTCGTCGTCATCGCTTTGCACCACGATCACGCCGACGGCGCCGCGGCGGACCAGTTCCTCGGCCTTGGTGCGACTGGAGGAATAGAAGGCGCGGCGATCATTGTCGAAGCGCGCCGGCGCACCGTTGAACAGCACCGCGATCCTGCCCTTGACGTCGACCCCGGCGAAATCGTCGTGGTCGAGCTCCGGGGCGTACACGCCCTGCCCCACGAACACCGCCTGCGCTTCCACGTGCGCGTCGGCCTCGTTGTAGTTGACGTTCGGCAGGAACTGCTCGCGGAACTCAAGTGCACGGCTGCGGCCGTCGCGATTGATCACCAGCTCGTTGCCTTCGGCCTGGATCACGCCACGCAGCATCGGCACGCGCTGGAAGTAGCTGCCGTCGTCGCCCGCAGGAGCCAGTCCGGTTGCGCGCATGCGCTGCGCGACATACAGCGACGCCAGGTCATAGCCGCGCGTGCCGGCCTCACGGCCTTCGAGCAGGTCGTCGGCGAGGAAGCGCACATCGGCTTCGATGCGAAACGCATCGGCCCCGGCGTTGGCGTCGTAGGCCTCCTTCGTCTGGGCAATGGGCGCGGTCGCCTCACGTTGGCAGGCAACGAGCAGGAAGGCGAGGCTTAGCAATGCGGCAGTGCGCATGTCGGATCCTATTGCCGAGGTCAGGGCGCGACGCTAGCACCGCGGGCCTGTCGGGCCAAATGCTGGCCGGGCTATGCTCGGCCGCACCGGAGGACCGCCATGACGTCAGTTGTTGCTTCCCTGCCCGCCCACCACATCGCGCAGCCACCCGCGCGCGGCGAGGCCTGGGGACTGGTCGCCGTGGTCGTTGGCGCCCTGCTCTGGTCGGCCTTCGCCCCCAGGGACCGGCTGACCTGGTTCATGGAAGTGGTGTGGGTGATCGTCGGCCTGCCGGTGGTGATGCTGGCCTGGCGACGCTTTCCGTTGACGCGACTGCTGTGCTGGCTGCTCGCCGCGCACGCGCTGGTGCTGATCTACGGCGGGGCCTACACCTACGCCGAAACGCCGCTGGGATTCTGGTTGCGCGACCTGCTCGGCTTCTCGCGCAACCCCTGGGACCGCGTCGGTCACCTGATGCAGGGCTTCGTCCCGGTGATCCTCGCCCGCGAGCTGCTGCTGCGCAGCACGCCGTTGCGTCGGGGCGGTTGGCTGGTCTACCTGGTGCTGGCCTCGGCGTTGAGCTTCAGCGCGCTGTTCGAGTTGATCGAGTGGTGGGCCGCGCTGATCTACGGCGCCGACGCCGATGCATTCCTCGCCACCCAGGGCGATGTCTGGGATACGCAGTGGGACATGTTCCTGTGCCTGTGCGGGGCGATCGCGTCGCTGCTGCTGTGGTCGCGACTTCACGACCGCCAGCTGGGACGCTGACGCCGACTCAGGGCTCCCGGCGCGGGGGGAAGCGCAGCACGGTGCCGTGCTGCTGGTCCGGGCGGTTCCACAGCACGGGCACTTCGCGCGGGCTGGGCGGTTCGAGTTCGTCGACTGCCGGGACCATCGAATCCTCTTCGTCTTCCCAGCTATAGCGCTTGCGCGGCGGCAGCGGATCCACCCGGCGCAGCAGCCACGCCGCCAGCACGCCCGCCGCAGCGCCGCCCAGGTGCGCCTGCCAGGACACGCCCGGCTCGCGCGGCAGGACAGTGAGCAGCATGCCGCCATAGAACATGAAGGCCAGCATCGCCGCGGCGATGCTGGCGCGATCGCGGCGCAGCAGGCCGAGTACGAACACCAGGAACATCAGGCCATGGCTGAGGCCGCTGGCGCCCAGATGATGCGAGCCCGGATCGCCAAGCAGCCAGGCACCGAGGCCCGAACCCACCCAGATCAGCGGCAGCGCCCGCAGCGTGGCGCGCGGGTACAGGCCGCCGGCGAGCGTGCCGAGCATCAGCAGGGCGATCGAATTAGCCGCCAGGTGCTCGAACGAGCCGTGCAGCAGCGGCGCGGCCAGCACGCCCAGCAACCCCTGCAGCGACCACGGCTGCACGGCCCAGGCGGCGACGTCGAAATGGCCCTGGGCGCTGAACACTGCCGCCAGCACCAGCACGAAGGCCAGGCTGAGGTTGAAGGCGCGCAGCCAGCGGTGCTTGTCGGCCTTGCGCTGGGCCGGGGTGTCGGGGACGGCTTCGGGCGTGGGCAGGTGCATGTTGAGCACATTGATCCGGCTGGCGGCGAAAACAAGCTGGGGCGGCGGGTTTCAATATCCCGAACCTCCACTTCCCGTCATTCCCGCGAAGGCGGGAACCCAGTGTCGTGGGCCTTCCGGATGATGGAGAGCCCAAAGTCGCTGGGTTCCCGCCTTCGCGGGAATGACGATTTCGGATGACGGTTTCGCTCGAATACCGGTTTGCGGCGGGGTTTACCAAGCAGCGGACACCCCCACCCCGTAAAATGCCCCGATGAACGCCCCCTACCCCGCTGTACGCCTCAAGAACGCCTGGAAATCCACCCACCCCTGGATCTTCCAGCGCCTGGTCGAAAAGCCCGCGCAGAAGCCCAAGCCCGGCACGATCGTCGATGTCTACGGGGTCGAGGGCGACTGGATCGGCCGCGGCTTCTACAACGGCCACTCGCGCATCGCCGTGCGCATCCTGGAAACCAACCCCGACGTCGAGGTCGACGCCGGCTGGTTCGCGCGCAAGATCGCCGAGGCCGTCTCGCTGCGCCGCGACGTGCTCAAGCTCGACGCCGTCAGCGACGCCTGGCGCGTGTGCCACAGCGAAGGCGACGGCCTGTCGGGCCTGGTCGTCGACCGCTACGGCGACTTGCTGGTGGTGGAGTTCTTCAGCGCCGGCATGTTCCGCCACCGCGAATGGATCTACGACGCGCTCAAGGCGCAGTTCCCGGGTTGCCGCTTCTACAGCTTCGCCGACGAGCACGTGCAGAAGCAGGAAAGCTTCGACTTCCGCGGCAGCGAACCGGTGCAGCCGGAGGTGATCAGCGAGTACGGCATCAAGTTCCGCGCCGACCCCGCCGGTGCCCACAAGACCGGTTTCTTCGCCGACCAGCGCGAGAACCGCGAGTGGCTGTCGCAGCAGGTCGAAGGCAAGCGCGTGCTCGACCTGTGCTGCAACACCGGCGGTTTTGCCGTCTACGCCGCCGCGCGTGGTGCCGGCGAGGTCATCGGCGTGGACATCGACGCCGACGTGATCGAGATCGCCAAAGCCAACGGCAAGCTCAACAACGTGCGCCCGCGCTTCATCCAGGCCGACATCTTCCCGTGGCTGCGCGATGCCGGCATCCGCGGCGACCAGTTTGATGTGGTCATCCTCGACCCGGCCAAGATGACGCGCGATCGCGAGCAGGTCATTCCGGCGCTGAAGAAGTACCTGGACATGAACAAGCTCGCCATGGGCGTGGTCAAGCCGGGCGGGCTGTTCGCGACGTTCTCGTGCACCGGCCTGGTCAGCGAGGAGCAGTTCCTCGACATGCTGCGCCGTGCCGCGTACTACGCCGGACGCACCGTGCAGGTGCTGAAGGTGGCCGGCGCCGGCGCCGACCATCCTTGGCTGGCGCAGGTGCAGGAGTCGCGCTACCTCAAGGCCGTGTTCTGCCGCGTGGTCGATTAGCCACCACCCGTTGTAGGAGCGAGCTTGCTCGCGATCAGCCCATTCGCTGCGGAATCGCAGGTTCGCGAGCAAGCTCGCTCCTACCCCCATGGCTGTAGCCGGGCAAGGCGTTCTCGGGGATTGAGACCGGACCGGCTAGACTGACGCCATGCCCGATCCGTCCCTGCTGCTGCTCGTCCTGCTCGTCGCGGTGATCACCGCGATCGTCCTCCTCGTCATCCTGTTGCTGCGCAAGCCCGAAGGCCAGTTCGACCGCCTCGAGCATGCCCTTCGCGAGGAACAGCGCGACGGCCGCGGCGAATTGCGCCAGCAGCTCGACAGCTTGTCGATGCAGCAGGAGCAGCGCATCGAAGGCTTCGCCACGCGACTCAACGACGCCGCCGCGCGCACCGACCAGCGCCTGGAAGACCTGCGCGAAGCGCTGACCGAGGATGCGCGCAAGGCGCGCAGCGAGACTGCACTGGCGTTGAAGGACTTCGCCACCGCGCTCGACAGCCGCGTCGGCGAGCTGACCCGCAACAACGAAACGCGCCTGGGCGAGATGCGCACCACCCTGGAAGCCAGGCTGCGGGAACTGCAGGCCGACAACTCCGCCAAGCTCGAACAGATGCGCGCCACCGTCGACGAGAAGCTGCACGCGACACTGGAAACCCGCCTCAGCGAAAGCTTCGGCAACGTCACCCAGATGCTGGCGCAGGTGCACCAGGGCCTGGGCGACATGAACAAGCTCGCCGCCGACGTCGGCGGCCTGCAGCGCGTGCTGACCAACGTGAAGTCGCGCGGCGTGTTCGGCGAAGTGCAGCTGGCCGGCCTGCTCGAACAGGTGTTCGCTCCCGACCAGTACGCTTCCAACGTCGCTACCGTGCCCGACAGCACCGAGCGCGTCGAATTCGCCGTGCGCTTTCCTGGTTCGTCGGGCGACGCCCCGGTGTGGTTGCCGATCGACGCCAAGTTCCCGCGCGAAGACTACGAGCGCCTGCTGGACGCCCAGGAGCGCGGCGAACCGGAGCTGGCGCGCGCTGCCGGCGACGCGCTGGAGCGTCGCGTCCGCCACGAGGCCGCCCGTATCCGCGAGAAATACATCGCGGTGCCGCACACCACCGAGTTCGGAATCCTGTTCCTGCCCACCGAAGGCCTGTACGCCGAAGTGTTGCGTCGCCCGGGCCTGGTCGACGCCCTGCAGCGCGACGTGCGCATCGCCGTGGCCGGCCCGACCACGCTGCTGGCGCTGATGACCAGCTTCCAGATGGGCTTCCGCACGCTGGCGATCGAGAAGCGGTCGAGCGAGGTCTGGCAGACCCTGGGCGCGGTCAAGACCGAGTTCGCGAAGTTCGGCACCGTCCTCGACGGCGTCAAGAAGAAGCTCGACGAAGCCAGCAACAAGATCGATGAAACCGGCCGCCGCACCCGCGTGCTGACCCGCAAGCTGCGCGATGTCGAAGCGCTGCCAGCCGAGGAAAGCCTGCGCCTGATCGGGCCGGACATCGAAGACCAGACCGACGATTGAGCTGCGTGCGCCCTGCCCCGTCGTCGTCCCGTCTGGACCCCACACCACCGTCGTCCCGGCGAACGCCGGGACCCAGGCCGACAGCGCCAACGGTCGCAGTGCTCCTGATCATCACAGCCCTGTCAGCGTGGCCACTGCTGACAGGCGCCCCCTGGCTCGAATCAGAACTCCCGGGCGGATTGCCTGCAGGCAACGCACTGTCCGCACTCTGCCTGTGCGCGTTGGCGGCCGTGCCGGTTGCGATGAGCGCGCGAGGCACCGCGCTCAGGCGCGCATCGCTGGCCATGCTGCTCGCGGCTGTGGCATGGCTCCCGGTATCGATCCTGCTCGCCGGCAACCTGGCCCTGAACTTTTCAGGTGGTCGCGGCGACATATGGTTGATGGTGACGTTCGCCGTTGTCGCCGGCGTGATGTGCACGCTGGCCTGGGCGACGATCGCTGCGACGGTGGCGATGTGCCGGCGCTGGACGTCGAGGTGAGCTCGGCCCCGCTCAACGGCAAGAGCAAGAGCACATGGATCCCGGCTTTCGCCGGGATGACGGTTATGAGGCGAAGGGGTTACGGGCCTGGATCCCGGCGTGCGCCGGGATGACGGTGAAAGGTGACTAGCCACCATCCGCCGGCATCACCGGCAACGCATCGACAGGCACCTGCGGATTGCTGTCGTCCTTCAGATAATCCGGCAGCGTGTCGGTCTCGTCGCCATTGAGGCGGTCGCCCTGGATCTGGTAGTCGCGACGTTGCATCCACGCATCACGCACCAGCGTGTAATCGTCCTCGGCGCCTTCGCGGAAGCTGTCGGTGGCCAGCAGCTGCGAGCGCACGTCGACCAGTTGCAGGCCCTGCAGCGGAATGCGCACTTTGTCGGCCTCGACCTGGCGCAGCGGGCTCAGCGGCGCATCGCCGAACAGGCCCAAGGTGTCACGCACGGTGCGCGGTCCGAACAGCGGCAGCTCGAAGTAACGCGAACTCTTCCAGCCCCAGACGCCGAGCGTCTGGCCGAAGTCCTCGCCACGATTGGGCAGCTTGGCGTCGGAGGCCGGGTCGAAGATGCCGCCGATGCCCAGCGTGGAGTTGAGGACGAAGCGTCCCAGCGACTGCCCTGCCTGCTTGGGCTTGCCCTGCAGCAGCGCATTGACCGCGGACACGGGCTGACCGAGGTTGTTGAAGAAGTTGCTTATGCCAAGACGAAAGGGACGCGGTACCACCTTGACGTAACCGCGCGCCAGCGGCCGCGCGACACCACGGTCGACGGCGTTGTTGAAGCGGTGCATCTTGCGGTTGTACTTCTCCCACGGGTCATAGACCGTCGGCATCGTCGCCGGCGTGGGCAGGTTCGGATCGGCGTAACCCTCTTCCGCGGTGCCGTACAGCGCGTCGTAGTCGCGCTCGGCCTGGGTGCGCTCGTCGCTCGGCGGCACCGGCGTCGGTTCGGTTTGCGGGTGCGGCTCGGGCGTGGGCTGTTCGACCGGCGTGGTCGGTGCCGGCTCGCTCGGCACTGGCGTTGCAGGCTCGGGAGTCGTCGGCGCCGGAATTGTCGGCTGTTCCGGCGGCGTCACCGGTTGACCGTCGATGCTCGCCTTCACGCACGCGCGCGCCTTGGCCGCGTCGTCACCGGCTTCCTTCATGCAGCGATCGAACTGCTCGCGCTGCTGGCCCGACAACGGGCGCGTGAGGATCTGCGCTTGGCCGAACAACGGCACGCAGGCGAGCACTAAAGCGATTAGGGGTGCGTGGGGGCGCATGGGTCGCAGTGTAGAGGCTCAGGGGGAGGCGCGGCCCGGCACCGGCGTGACCGTGGCCGGAACGCAGTGTTCGCACGGCTCAGCCGGCGAAGGCCAATGCTTCGTCGAGGCGGTAGGCGGCGCGCAGTTCGGCCAGTCCCGGCGGATCGCCATTGACCTGGGCTATCGAACTGCGGGCACACAGCTCCGAAAGCAACGCCAGTCCGGCGCTGTCGACCCGGCTGACAGCACCCAGATCGACGCGGCTCAGGCCCGGCCCGAGCGTGCGCAGTTGCGCCCACAGCGAAGCGACCGCGGCGCGCTCGAGCGCGCCGCTGAAGGCGAGGGTGTCACCGTCCTGGCGGACCGTCGCGGTGGTCATGCTCAGTTGCTGCTGGCGGCCGCCTGCAGCCTGCCCGCCTTGATGTCGGCGGCCACCTGCGGGATCGACTTCTGCTTGAGCGGCGTATCGAACTGGTTGCGGAAGGTCTGCACGAAGCTGACGCCCTCGACCATCACGTCGAACACCTTCCACTGCGTGCCGACCTTGCGCATCAGGTAGTCGACCGGCACGGCCTCGTTGCCCTGGCGCAGGTACTCGCTCGACACCTTGACGATGGCGCCGCCGCGGATCGGCGTTTCCGACTTCACCCGCACCTTGAGCTTGGTGTTGAGGTCGAGCAGGGACGAGCCGTAGCGCTGCATCAGGCTGTCGGCGAGCGCATCGGCGAACACCTTCACGTCGGCATCGGACGCGCCACGGCCATGCACGCCCAGCACCAGGCGGGCGGAGTAGTCGCGGTCGAAGATATTGTCGAATTCGCTGGCGATGAACTGGCGCAGCGCGCCGCGATCCTTGCTGAATTCAGCGCGGCGGCTTTCCAGCGTCGCCAGGATGCGGGTGCTGTTGCTCAGCACCAGCGCGCTCGGCGAACCGGCCGGAGCGGTGCTGCCGGCAGCAGGTGCAGCGGCAGGCGCGGCCTGCGCCAGCACCGCGGCGGGCGCGGCCACGGCCAGGGCGGCGGCGACCATCAGTGGGGCAAAGCGGGTCAGGGAAAGAACGCGGTTGGACTGGTTCATTTGGTCTTGGTCTCGTCCGTGGGGGCGGCATCGCCCTTCAGGTAGTCGGGAACGTCGGCAGAGGGTTCTGCGGCTTGGCCGGCATTGTCGGCGGGCTTGGCGCCACCGCCGCTGAACATGTACTTGCCGACCAGCTGGATCAGGTCGACCGCGGACTGGGTCAGGTAGATCTCGTCGCCGGGCTTGAGCGAGTCCGGGTCTCCGCCGGGGGCGAGATTGATATAGCTCTCGCCAAGCAGACCGCTGGTGAGGATGCTGGCGGCGGTGTCGGCCGGCAGCTTGTCGTAGCGCTTGTTCACCGCCAGGGTCACAACGGTGTCGAACTTGACGGGATCTACGTCGATCTTGTCGACATGGCCGATCGCCACGCCACCGATCTTGATCGGTGCATTAGGCCGAAGTGCGCCGATCGTCGAGAAACGGGCAGTCAACGGGTAGGTATCGCTGCGAAGACCCCAGCGGCCATTGGTCGAGGCCAGGGCCAGCACCAGCAGCGAGCCCAGGGCCAGCAACAGGAAGGCGCCGACGGCAAATTCGATACGGGGGGCGCGGATGCTCATCGATGGGTACTCATGAAGTGCGTCGCCTCAACGGGACATGCTTTAGCGAAACAGGAAGGCGGACATGACGAAATTGAACATCAGCACCAGCAGCGAGGCATTCACCACCGCGCGGGTGGTGGCGACCGAGGTGCCTTCGATGGTCGGTTCGGCGTGGAAGCCGACGTAGGAAGCGACCAGCGCGGCGGTGCCGCCGAACACGGCCGACTTCACCAGCGCCATCAGGAAGTCGTCGACAAAATCGACGCTGTCCTTCAAAACCTGCCAGAACGTGCCGGCATCGAGCCCGATCACGTGCACCGATTCGAAGTAGCTCGCGCTGATCGCGAAGCTGCAGAAGAAGCCGGTCAGCAGCGGCACGCACAGCACCGCCGCCCAGAAGCGGGGTGCCACGGCCTTGCCGACCGGGTCGATCGCCATCAGGCCCAGGGCGGTGATCTGGTCGGTGGCGCGCATCAGGCCCAGCTCGGCGGCAATGGAGCTGCCGGCGCGGCCGATGAAGAGCAGGGCGGTCAGCACCGGGCCCAGCTCGCGGTACATGCCCAGGCCGAGCAGGGCGCTGACCTGGGCGGTCGCGCCGTAGGTCTCCAGCGCGCGGTAGCCTAACAACGTCACCGAAAGTCCGACGAATGCACCACCAACGGCGATGATCGGCAGCGAACGTGCGCCGATCTTGTAGATCTCGCGGACCAGTTCCCTGAAGAAGTCGGGGGTCGGCTTGGAAGCCCGGAACACCGACAGCGAGAACAGGCCGGCGCGGCCTAGCGAGCGGGTCGCGGCTACGAAAGGCATCAGGAGATCTCCCTCATATGACTCCCTCCCCTGCATGCAGGGGGAGGGGCGAAAGCAACGCCACGGTGCTCATGCCGCCTCCGTCGCGCGCGGCGCGGCGTCGAAGGCGATCGGACCGTCCGGTTCGCCCTTGAGGAACTGCCGCACGAGCGGGTCGTCGCTCGCCTCCAGCTCTGCCGGGGTGCCGGAGAAGACGATGCCGCCATTGGCGATGACGATGGCATGGTCGGCCACCGGCAGGGTTTCGTGGACGTGGTGGGTGACCACGATGCTGGTCAGCCCCAAGGTGTCGTTGAGACGGCGCACCAGCGCCATGACCACGCCGCTGGCGATCGGATCCAGTCCCGTCAGCGGCTCGTCGTAGATCATCAGCGGCGGGTCCAGCGCCAGTGCGCGCGCCAGGGCGACGCGACGGGCCATGCCGCCGGACAGTTCGCGCGGGTAGGCGTCGGCCGCGGCGCGCAGGCCCACCGCATGCAGCTTCATCAGCACCAGCTGGCGGATCACCGGCTCGGGCAGGTTGGTGTGGGCGCGGATCGGCAGCGCGACGTTCTCGGCCGCGGTGAGGTCGGTGAGCAGGCCATTGCCCTGCAGCAGCACGCCGATGCCCTTGCGCAATTCCAGCAACGCGCGCCGGCCCTGCGGCACCGGCTTGCCGAGTACCTCGACCGAGCCCGCGGCGGGCGCGAGCTCGCCGGTCAGTGCTGCCAGCAGCGTCGACTTGCCGCTGCCGGACGGACCGAGCACGGCGACGATGCTGCCGCGCGGGACGTCGAGGTTGATGTCGTGCAGCACCGTACGTCCGCCGCGATCGAGGCGGAGCTGGTTGAGGCGGACGATGGGGCCTTCGTAGTTCATGCGAGGGGGTGCATTCCGGAACTGCCGTGCAGCGGATCGGCAGTTTCGCCGGAGATGGCTGAACGGGAAGCGGGACGGGCATTGTGGCAGGTTCGGCCGGGATGCTCGACCGCGTCGGGGGCAGGGGGCGCAAAAACGCAAAGTGCCAACTTGCCGCAACTCGGGCCGCCGGCATGTCGCCCCGGTTCTGTCTCAGCGCATGCGTCGCTGCTCCGGCAAGATAGTCGTGATGCCCGGCCATCCCGACTTCCGCCTCTATCATTCCAATGCCCTGGACATCCTGGCGCAGCTGCTCGCGCAGGAGCTGCGCAGTCCGGCGCCGGGGCAGTCGCTGCTGGCGCCCGACATCGTCCTCATTCCGCAGGTGGCGATGCGGCGTTGGCTGCAGGCCACCCTGGCCAGGACCTACGGCATCGCCGCCAACCTCGAGTTCCTCACGCCGGGCGAGTTCGTCCATCGCGCCCTCGATGCCAATGTGGCCGGGGGAGAGGGCGACCTCGACGCCGATACGCTGCACTGGCACCTGTATGCCGCGCTGGCTGATCCGGCCACGCTGCGGACACCGGCGCTGCGACCCTTGCGCGCCTACCTTCAGGGCGCCGATGCCCTCAAGCCGTGGTCGCTGGCCGGCGAACTGGCGGGCGTGTTCGAGAAGTACCAGGCCTGGCGCCGCGACTGGCTGCTGGCGTGGGAGGCAGGGCACGAGCCGGGCGACCCGCAGGCTGAGCTATGGCGTCGCGTGGCCGCTGGCGGCGGTCATCGCGCGCAGCGGATCGGCGAGTACCTGCAGCGTTTCGGCGACGAATCGGGTCCGCTGCCGGAGGGGTTGCCATCGCGTCTGTTCGCCTTCGCCACCTTGAACATGTCGCCCGACGTGCTGCGCGTGATCGCCACGCAGGCCCGGGTCGGCACGCTGCACTTCTATCTGCCCAGTCCGACGCGCAGCTACTGGGGCGACCTGCAGACCCTCGCCGAACAGTTGCGCAGCGGCGCAGACGACCCGTTCGCCACGGCAGCAGACGAAAACCCGATGCTGCAGGCATGGGGCGCGGCCGGTCGCGATTTCATGGCGGTGCTGGGCAGCTACGAAGTGGTACATCCGTCGCACGAGCATGCCCACTACGTCGATCCCGAAGCGACGGAAGGGGACCATCCCGAGAGCGACACGCTGCTCGGCCACCTGCAGCGCGATCTGCTGCACCGGCGCGCCCCGGCGGCATGGCGCGCGCAGGTGAATCGCAACGACCCGAGCGTGCAGGTGCATGCCTGCCACACCCGTCTGCGCGAAGTGCAGGTGCTGCACGACCAGCTGCGCGGCCTGCTCGACGACCCGCGCTTCGACCCGCCGCTGCAGCCGCGCGATATCGCCGTACTCGCGCCCGACATCGACCCGTACATTCCCTGCATCGACGCGGTCTTCGGTGGCCAGGCCGGGCGCGAGGACTTCATCCCCTTCGCCCTGGCCGACGCCAGCCCGCTCGCCGGCGAACCGCTGGCCGAACTGTTCCTGCGCCTGCTGGCGTTGCCGGTCTCGCGATTCGGCCTCAACGAGGTGCTCGACCTGCTGTCCAGTCCGCCGCTGGCCAACAGTGCCGGACTGGATGCGCCGGCACTGGAGCGCCTGCACGACTGGTTGCAGGACGCCGGCGTGCGCTGGGGCCTGGACGCCGGCCACCGCGAACAGCACGACGCCCCACGCGACGACGCCTACACCTGGGCCTTCGCCCTCGACCGGCTGCTGCTGGGCTATGCCAGCGGCAGCGACAACGACATTGCCGGCGTCGCGCCGTGGCCGGAGCTGGAGGGCAGTGCGGCTGATGCACTCGATACCTTGCTGCGGCTGATGCGCGTGCTGGCGCGCCACCAGCGCACGCTCGGCGAAGCGATGCCGCCTGCGCAATGGCGCGAGCGCCTGCTCGGACTGCTTGATGCGATGTTCCTGCGCCCCCCGGCCACGGTCGCCGGGCAACGCGCGCTGGAGCGCCTGCGTTCGCTGATCGGCGAGTTCGCCCTGTCGGCGCAGCGCGCCCGATTTGATGGGCCGGTGCCGGCGGAAGTGGTGCGGGCGCATTTTGCCGCGCGCCTGTCCGAAGCCGACACGCGCGCACCGCTGCTCACCGGTGGCGTCAGCTTCGGCCGGATGGTGCCGATGCGGCTGCTGCCGTTCCGCGCGATCTGCGTGCTCGGCCTCAACGATGGCGACTACCCGCGATGTGATCCCGCGGCGGGCCTGAACCGCTTGAGCGCGCAGCTGGGCACGGCCCATCGCCGCCACGGCGACCGCTCCTTGCGCGAGGACGACCGCTTCCTGTTCCTGCAGTTGCTGGCCTCGGCCGGCGACGTGCTGTACCTGAGCTACCAGGGCGCCGATCCGCGCGACGGCAGCCCGCGTGAACCCTCCGTGCTGGTGTCGGAGCTGCTCAACGTCATCGCCGACTACCACCCTGCCGATGCCGACGCGAAGGAAGCCCTGGTCGTGCGCCATCCGCTGCAGCCGTTCGCGCCGGCGGCGTTCGGCGATGCCGCCGAGCCGCGCCGTTTCAGCTATCGCGACGAATGGCATCCGGCCGCCAATCTCCACGGCGGCGAGCGGCATGCGCTTGGGCCCTGGATCTCCACCCCGCTGGCGGCGCCGGGTGCGGAGGCAGAGGTGCTGTCGCTCGACAGCTTGCGGCGTTTCCTGTGCGATCCGTCCGGCCAGTTCCTGCGCGAACGCATGGGCATGCGCCTGCCCGCCGAAGTCGAACTCGCCGACGACACCGAGCCGATGCTCCTGCCCGGCGGCGGCTGGACGCGCACGGCGCTGCAGCGTGCGGTGCTCGCTGCCCTGGTGGAGCAGCAGACCGACGGCCTGTACGAACGCCTGCTGGCGCGTGCGCAACTGCCCTCCGGTCCGCTCGGACGGTGCGAGTTCGAAGCGATGCTCGGCGAAATCCGGCCCTACGCCCGGCAGTTCGCGCAATGGCGCGGCGGACGGGAACCGCAGGCACTGACCGTCGAAGCCGACATCGACGGCACGCTGCTGCGTGGTCGTGTCGAAAACATCTACGGCCAGAGCCTCGCGCGCTTACGCATCGGCGAGCCGAACGGCCCGTCGGCCATCCGCGATGGCCTCGACTGGTTGCTGTTGTGCGCGGCAGGGCAGCGCAGCACCTTGGTGCAGTTCCACGACAGCGGCGAGGGCGCGCAGTGTCACGAGCGCCCGCCGCTGTCGGCCGATGCCGCACGTGAAGCATTGCGGCAGCTCATGCAGTTGCGCGCACAAGGACTGCGCGAAGCGCTCGCGTTCGCGCCCTACAGTGGCTGGGATCTGTACCGCGCGTTGCGCGATGGCGCTGCCGACGACAAGGCCTGGCAGAAGATGCGGGAACGCTGGACGGGCGGCACCAGCGGCCGCAAATGGGCCGAAGGCGAAGGCGACGCGATCAGGCTGACATTGCGTGGCCGTGACTTGCCCAACGACGGCGAGCTGCGCGAGACATTCGCCGCCATCGCCAGGCTGGTGTTCGACGCGGTGACCGGCACCGTGCCGGCGGAGCAGGGCGCATGAACCTGGCCCTGAGCGCGACCGATCCTTACCTGACCCTGCCGCTGCATGGAGTGCGCCTGATCGAGGCCAGTGCAGGCACGGGCAAGACCTTCACTCTCGCCACGCTGGTGACGCGTCTGGTCGTCGAGCGCGACCTGCGCGTCGGCAGGATCCTGGTGGTCACCTTCACCGAAGCGGCGACGCAGGAACTGCGTAAACGCATCCGTGAGCGGCTCGAGCACGCCGCCGCACTCGTCGGTACCGCAGAGGCAGAGGAAGAAGCAGCCGACACCGCGCTCACCCGGCAGATCATCGACAGCCACCTGGCTGCCGGCAACGAAACCCCGGTGCAGCTGCAGCGCCGCCTGCAGCGCCGCCTGCAGCGCGCCGTGCTGGAAGTCGACCTCGCCGCGATCTTCACCATCCATGGCTTCTGCGCGCGCGTGCTGCGCGAGCATGCCCTGGAGAGCGACCAGCCCTTCGCCGCGCCGCAGCTGCTGACGAGCGACGCCGACCTGCGCGACGCCCTGGCATCGGATCTGTGGCGCGCATTCGCCGCCAACGTCGAAGACGCGCGGGTGTTGCCGACGTTGTGGCACGGTCCTGACGAGCTGGCCAAGGACCTGCCAACCCTGATGTCGGCGGTGCCGCTGCTGCCCGTGGCGGGCGTCGTCGCCGATGACGACGGAACGGCCCGCGCCGACGTCGAGACATGCTTCCAGGCACTGAAGCGTGCGTTTGCCGAGCACGGTGACCAGGCGCGACGGACGCTGGAAGACGCCATCACGCAGGAGCTGCTGAACAAGTCCAGCTACAAGCCCGAACATGTGGCGCCGTTGTGGGACGCACTGGAACAGCAGATCCATCACGGCGGACCGTTCGACGAGTACCACGACAAGCTGCCCAATCTGCGCCCTGCCACGCTCAGCGAGCGAACCAAGGTCAAGCTCCGCGCGCGCTGCCCGCAATCGCCGCTGTTCGTCGCGGTGGGCGACTACCTCGATGCGCGCGCCCGCCACCGCCAGGAGCATGACCGCCAGCGTGTCGCGCTGCTGCACCGCGTTCGCGACGATGCCCGCCGGCGCCTGCGCCAGACCAAGCAGACCCTGCGCCTGCAGACCTACGACGACCTGATCGACGATGTCGCCGATGCGCTCGACAGCGACCACGGCGAAGTGCTGGCGCTACGGCTGCGCCAACAGTACGAGGTCGCCCTGGTCGACGAATTCCAGGACACCGACGCGCGCCAGTGGGGCATCTTCGAGCGCGTCTTCGGCGCAGCGCGTGCCGCCAGCGACGACCCCGGAGCGCTGTTCCTGATCGGCGACCCGAAACAGGCCATCTACGGTTTTCGCGGCGGCGACGTGCACACCTACCTGGCCGCCGCCGCGCTGGCCGAGCGTGCGCCACCGCTGGACCGCAACTTCCGCTCACGGCCGGGTGTGTTGCGCGCCATCGAATCGCTCTATGCCAACGCGGGCGATCGCCCCTTCGTCGTGGAGGGCATCGACTTCCATCCGGTGCACCCGGGTGAACGGCGCAGCGACGACGATTTCCTCATCGACGGTTCCGCCGCACCTGCACTGACTGTGCGCATGATCGCACCGGACGCCAATGGCGAGGCCCACAACGTGGAGCGTTCTCGCGAGCTTGCGACCGCTGCCTGCGTCGCCGCTATCCATGATGTTCTCAGCCGGGGCCGCGAAGGTAGCGCCACCATCGATGGAAAGCCAGTGCAGCCCGGTGACATCGCGGTGCTGGTGCGACGGCACAACGATGCCACCCGGATCCAGCGCGCGCTGACCGTGGTCGGTATTCCTGCGGTGGCGGCCGGCAAGCAGAGCCTGTTCGCCACCGACGAGGCCGCCGAGCTGCGCATGCTGTTCGAGGCACTGCTGCAACCGGCCGACGATGGCCGACTGCGCGCCGCGCTGGCGACAGTGCTGCTGGGTGTCGATGCCCACCAGATCGATGCGCTCGAACGTGACGGCGCCGACTACCGCCGTCGGCAACTGGAGGCGATGGCCTGGCGCGGGCGCTGGCAGCGCAGCGGCCCGTTCGCGCTGGTGTCGGACCTGTGCGCGGCCAATGCCGAGCGCCTGCTCGGCCTGCTCGACGGCGAACGCCGGCTCACCAACTACCTGCAGCTCGCCGAGCTGATGCAGGACGCCGACGCCCGCTCGCTGGGACTGCACGGCCTGGTCGATTGGCTGTGCCGCCGCATCGCCGAGGCCGACTCGGACGACGAGGCGCAGCTGCTGCGGCTGGAATCGGACGCGCAGTGCGTGCAGATCGTCACCCTGCACAAGAGCAAGGGCCTGGAGTACCCGCTGGTGTACCTGCCGTTCGCCGCGATCGGCGGCCAGGCGCCCAGTCCCGATCGTTATTGCATCGTCCACGACGGCGACCGCCGTCAGCTGCGCTGGCGGATCGACAAGGACGACCCGGACTGGCGCAGCGCCGCGGCGGAGTGGCGCACCGAGCAGTACGCCGAAGACGCACGCCTGCTCTATGTCGGCCTGACCCGCGCGCGCGATGCGCTGTGGCTGGCCAGCGGCGGCCTGTACGCCGCCGACAAGACCCGGCTCGCGCCCATGCTCGCCCATGCCGATGCGCTGCGTAGCCATCCCGACGTGGCGATCATCGACGGCGAGGTCATCGCACCCGCCACGCCACTGAACGCGGCGCAGATCATGGCGGTGGCGAACGCGCGCATGTCGCGCCGTGCGATCGCGCGCGACTGGTGGGTCTACAGCTTCACCCAATTGGCCCAGGCCGAGGCCGGAGCCGAAGCGGTCGTGGCCGTGGACGAGCGCGGCGCGATCGACGAACCGGCAGAAGCCGAGCCGCGGCTGGACGACGGCGACGCCTTCGACCCGCGCTTCAGTGGCAGCCGCTTCGGCAATGTGTTGCACGACGCGCTCGAACACACCGACTTCCTGGCGTGGCAGCCCTGGCGCGACGGCACCGGCGCGCCGCCCGGCCAGCAGGACATCCTCGCCGCCGCGCTGCGCAATGGCGGCTACGCCGAGGACGACGTGATCGACGGCCTGCCAACGCTGGAGCGGCTGGTCGGCCGAACCCTCACCACCGCCTTGCCCGAAGGCGGGCGCCTGTGCGAGCTCGACGCGAATGCGCGCCGCGCCGAGATCGAGTTCCACTTCGCCCTGCAGCCGACCTCGGTGGACGCGCTGATCGAGGTGCTGCATCGCTTCGGCGTCGTCGCCGCGCGCCGTGGCTTCGGCACGCGCCGCCGGCTCGAAGGCCTGATGACCGGCAAGATCGACCTGACGTATACCGTCGACGGGCGCTGGTACGTGCTCGACTACAAGTCGAACCGGCTGCCTGCCTATGACGGCGCCGCGCTGGACGCCGCGATGGCGCACAGCGAATACGACCTGCAGGCGCTGATCTACACGCTGGCGCTGCACCGCTGGCTGCGCTTCCGCCTGGGCGACACCTACGACTACGGACGCGATTTCGGCGGCGTGCGCTACCTGTTCTGCCGCGGCCTGGTCGAAGGGCAGGGCATCCACGCGCACAAGCCCGACATGGCCCTTGTCGATGCGCTCGACGCGCTGTTCGCGGGAGCGACGGCATGAGCCTGCTAGATGCACTGCACCGCGCCGGCGTGCTCAACACGCTCGACCACGCGTTCGCGCAGAGCCTGCGCCGGCTTGGCCGTCGCGATACCAGCACGGACCTTTTCGGCGCCGACACGCCCGACATCGTGCTGGCTGCCGCGGCACTGGCCTCCCAGGCCGTGGCCCGCGGCCACGCCGCATTCGATCCGGCGCAGCCCTCGTGGCTGCAGGACGAATCCGTCGACTGGCCCAGCGCGCGTGCCTGGCGCGACGCGCTCAAGGGCTCGCGCTGGATCAGCGAGCCGCAGGCCGATGCCATCGCCACCGGTGGTGCGCCGCTGGTATGGGAGAACGGCCTGCTGTACCTGCGTCGATACCGCGAGTACGAGCGCCGCCTCGCGGTCGGTCTGCGCCGGATCGCCCAGGCGCGTCTGCCAGTCGATGACGTCGATGGCCTGGCGCCGTTGTTCGCCGCCTTGTTTCCGCACGCCCACGATGACGACCGCCAGGCCCGCGCCGCCGCCCTGGCGTTGCTGCAGCCCCTGTTGCTGGTCACCGGCGGCCCGGGCACCGGCAAGACCACCACGATCACGCGGCTGTTGTTGCTGCTGATCGCCCAGGCAAGACAAGCCGACCTGCCGCCACCGCGCATCGCACTGGCGGCGCCGACGGGTCGCGCCGCCGAGCGCATGGCAGAGAGCCTGCGCGCCGCCAGCGAGAAGCTGCGCGGCATCGACGGCGTCGACATCGCCCTGTGCGATGCGCTTCCGGATACCGCGAGCACGCTGCATCGCCTGCTCGGGACGATCCCGGGCAGTCCGCGCTTCCGCCACGACGCCGGCAATCCGCTGGCGCACGACATCGTCGTCGTCGACGAAGCCTCGATGGTGGACCTGCCGTTGATGTGCAAGCTGGTCGAGGCGGTCGCCGATGGCGCGCGCCTGATCCTGCTCGGCGATCGCGACCAGTTGCCGTCGATCGAGGCCGGTGACGTGCTGGCGGCGATCACCGATGCCGCCGGCGATGGCGGCGAGTTGCCGCAGGCCCTGGCGCAACGGCTGCAGCCGTTGATCGGTCAGGTCCCCACATCCGCGCCGTCGGCCGGGTCGAATGCCTTGTCCGGTCATCGCGTCCAGCTCCAGCGAGGCTACCGCCAATCGGAAGCGCTCGACCTGGCGCCACTGGCGGATGCACTGCGCACCGGCGATGCCGATCGCACCGGGCAGTTGCTACGCACGAACGCACTGAGCGGCGTCCACTATCACGAAGGCATAAGCGACTCGCTGCTCGGACCGCGACGCGAGACGCTGTTGTCGGTGTGGCGGGAACTGCTGTTGATCGACGATCCGGCGCTTGCCCTGCAGCGCGCATCGGCCCTGCGCGTACTCACGGCGCTGCGTGACGGTGCGCAAGGCGCCAGTGTGCTCAACGCGCGCATCGAAGAGGCGCTGGCCGGCGCGCACCGCGATCCCTACTTCCATGGCCGGCTGCTGCTGGTGACGGAGAACAGTTATCGTCACGGACTGTTCAACGGTGACATCGGCGTCTGCCAGCGCGACGAGCAGGGCCATACCGTGGCCTGGTTCGCCGGTGGCAGCGAAGGCGTGCGCGGTTTCCATCCGGCGGCGCTGCCGGCGCACACCGGCGCGTTCGCGATGACGGTGCACAAGGCGCAGGGCTCGGAGTTCGACACGGTGTGGTTGCTTCTGCCGCGGCAGGATGCGCGCACGCTGTCGCGCGAGCTGTTGTACACCGCGGTCACGCGGGCGCGCAGCGAGCTGCATGTGTGTGCAAGCGAAGCCGTGCTACGCGCGGCGCTGGCGCGGCACGCGGCGCGAGTGTCGGGGTTGGCCTGGCGGCTGCGGGGGTAGCCGAGAAGTCGAAGGAAGCAAGGCGCCGCTTGTTGAGGGTGCGGCACGCGCCATCACGGACACGCGCCAAGAACTGCCGCACCGACTCCCCGCAGCTGGTCCTGATCGGATAGCGCCGCAATCCAAGGGCGCCCGAAACGCCGAGTGATGGCGCCCGGCCCGGCAGCCGCCATGATTCTTCTAGAGCAGCTGCTGTGAGATCTGTGGAAATGCCAGTTGGTCGTTCCGAGGCGCTTCGAGTGCGTGCGTTCTATGCATGTTCATGGGCGGAAAATTCAAAGCTCACTTTCAGTCGACTTAGAGCGCTGCTGAAAGGGATTACCTTGCGATGCTGAAGCTGTCCAACGACGATCCCTGGTGCAACATCGTGCGTCGCTGCGAATTTCTTGACGGAAGCAACGTCAAAAGCTCCGTTCGCGATAAATCTATGCAGATCTGCAGGATCAACTAGGTGCCTAGCCGCAAAATCATTTGCTTCATGCTCCTGATCGCTTTCAATCGTCCCCTTATCGAAGTCGATGAACTGCTCGCGTTTTCCGTGCAGCAACACATGTCCTAGCTCATGGAACAGAGTGAACCAAAGTTGGTCATTGGTCTTGTACCGAAGGCTGAGTTGAACTAGGGCCTTATCCTTATCCAGCCATCGTGTTGCGCCGCATACGCGTGCGCCTTCTGGCGCAGGAACGAAGATGATCACTATTCCATGGCTCGCACATCGTTCGACTAGAGGCCTAACAAAATCGGCGCTTGGCAATCGAGATAACGCCTTGAGCTCAGGAAGAGCCCTCTTCAGAGCGGCGGCGTCAAATGGGCCCGTCTGAACTCCTGAGGCCTCCTTCTCTCCCTTTGCCAACCAAGCCAACAGGGCCCATTCGTGTGATCTAAATGCTTCCGACTTCCTGTAGGCAGCTTGGACGTCCGACCAGACGTTTGGGAGGTAGTTCAACGATCCAACTCCGAAGAACGATCGAAGGCAGCGGACGAGATCTGTTCCTTTACTGTCTACCGGAATCCATCCGAGCTTTGCCATCGAGCGATGGGGGATGCTTGTCAGCCACTCTCGCTCGGCTTCCAAGCTGGCCGACTCTGTCAGTCGGGCCTGATGCTCCTTGTATCTGGCCTCCAATCCAAGCCAGATGCCAGCAGCCAACCCGAATACCGATTCAAGCTTCAGTGCGGTCTCGGGAGTAACGGGTTCTAGGCCACTCAAGAGCCTATTGACATGCTTCACCGAGAATCCCAGGCGCTGCGAGAGCTCTGATTGGGTCATCCCTGCTGCCTCACGGTGCTCGTCGACTACTTCCCCGGGAGGGACTGCGTAGTTGGGTCGAAAGCGGTTCTGGCTAGTCATGGGTGTCGACAATCTCAAGAATTCGGATGGCGGTGACCTTGGTCCAATCCAAGCCCCCCTCTTCGCGCGAGGGGGGCGGATCGTGGTCGGGTACGAAGATCAAGCGGTATGGGTGATCCAGATCGATGGACAGTTGCCCGCCGCGGTTGCCTTTAAGTTCGTGACAGCGCATCGGCCCGGTGTAAGGAAGGCCAAGATCGGACAAGCGTGCTGCGGCGGAGAGCACGCTTAGGCAAGTCATTAAACGCCGAGCCCTGCGAGGACCGTGTCGACGCTGCAACAGACGCTCGTCGTTGCATTCCTTTTCGAGCTTCTGGTCAGCGAACTGGATGTCCATTGGTGCCTGTATTGCATTTACCTATAAGGTTATATAAATTATACAACGTGGTCAACCTGAAGCCCGGAAGTCCGGGCCAGAGGGGCGGGCTGGCCTGAGTCCTCGACTACAGGAGCACCAACATGAGCATGCAAGACGGATCCTCGCCGGCTGAGATTGCGCAGGAGCAGGCGGCCAAGGCCGCCCATGGCACCACCATCATCGTCAACCTTGAACAGCGCGTAGTTCACCAGAACAAGCTGACCTACGCGCAGCTGGTCCACTTGGCGTATCCCCAAGATCCGCCTGCTGACGACTCCGACATTGTCTATACGGTCACTGTCAGCCATCCGACCCTAGGCGAACTTTCTCTAGCAAGGGGCAGCAAGCCGGTACCGGTTGCCGCAGGAATGGTGTGCCATGTCCGCAAGACCGGCCGTTCTTGAGCCAGTGCTCGATCCGTTTCTCGAAGCTGGGCTTCGGGTTTCGGTGCGCGGTGCATATCTCCTGGTCCACGACGTCCCCGTCGTGGACCAGGAGATCAAGTTGCGTCTCGGAGTCCTTGTAGCACCGATCGTCTACACCGAGACGGCCGTAAGTCCGCCCGCGACCCACCAGGTCTGGTTTGACGGCCCGTTTCCGTGTTTCGCCAATGGCGCGCCGATGGACCAGTTGCGTCACTCCGAAGTTCCGGGTGGCCTCGTCGCCCCTGACGTTCCAGCGCAGTTCTTCTTCTCCAACAAGGACGAAGGCTGGTCTGCCTATGCGAGCCACTTTGACCAGGTGATGCACTACTGGCGCCTGATCACCGATCAGGCGCGCGCACTTGATCCGAACTGCACTATTGGATTGGGTCGGGGTGAGGTGACCATCGAGAGCCTGAGCGGTCCCTTCCGGTATCCAGACGCGTGCTCCACCCGGGGGAACTTCATGATGGTGTCCGAGCGCCTGGCGGGGCTGTCGATCGCGATCGTCGGGCTCGGCGGGACCGGTTCGTACATCCTTGACCAAGTCGTCAAGACGCCCGTCGGATCGATCCACCTCTTCGACGGCGACGAATTTGAGATCCATAACGCGTTCCGCGCCCCGGGCGCTGCGCAGGAGGCGGATTTTGGAGCGCCGAAGGTCGAGTACTTTGCGCGACTCTACGCCCCTATGCACCGTGGACTTGTTCCGCACGCGGCATATGTGTCTGAGATCAACGTGGGCCTTCTGGCGCAGTTCGATTTCGTGTTCATCTGCGTGGATAGTGGACCGGCACGGAAGTTGATCAGCTCGGCCTTGATCGCGAATGGCGTGCCCTTCATCGACTGCGGCATGGACATGTCGTTGTCCCCCCAGCAGGAGATCTTTGGGACGGCCAGGATGACGCTAGTCACCCCCAAGAAGCATGATCACTTCTTTCATCGGGCTCCCACCATGGTAGATGCCGGTGATGGCCTTTACGAACAGAACATACAACTCGCAGACATGAACGCGATCAATGCCATGCTGGCCGTCATCCGGTGGAAGCAGTATTTCGGCTTCTACGCCTGCCTCGACGACGCTCATCAACTGGAGCTTTCCATCTGCACAATGGGATTGGCCCGAAGCGAGAGGACGGGCGAATCGGATGCGTGTTGATCGAATCGTCGCCGAGTTGGTCGAACTCGCACCCCAGGTCGTTGAACCTGGGAAGCTCTACGTGAGCTCCAAGTACAGCTCGGCGATACACCTTTGTTGTTGTGGCTGCGGGGAAAAGGTGGTGACTCCCCTCTCGCGAGCGGAATGGCGCGTTGAACTCCGAGATGGAAGAGTTACGGTCTGGCCATCGGTCGGCAACTGGTCGATGGCCTGCAAGTCTCACTACCTCATCCGGGATAGCAGGGTGATCTGGGCAGGAACGTTCACTGAGCGACAGATCGAGCAAGTCTTCGCAAGGGACCGACGGGCCATTCAGGAGATGCATCGGGCAAGCGCCGGAGGCGCGGGCGGCACTCCCCACGGTTATCGCGTGAGGTCATCAACTTGGCTGAGCAGCTTCTGGCGGTGGTGGGTGGGCAGGGAAGACTAGCTCAGCTCAACCGCGTTGAATGTAGTCAGGCGCATCCGCTCTGAGATCTGTCAACCGCGTTCTTGGCTAAATGAGGGGTCATTGTGACGAGGGCCGCCAACACAATGCATTGCACGCCAAATGACTGATCCGCCCTATTCCGGCGCGACCTAGTGGAAAGAGGGGCGAAACGCGCATCAGCCCGCCTATCCTTCTCACTCCTCCTCATCCACCTCCGACCCCACCGGCTCCTGCAGCGGCCTGGCCTTGCGCTTGGCCTTGGCGGCCGGCAGCCCGGCGACCTTGGCCAGCTCGGCGGTGATCGCTTCGGCGGCCGACTTCTCCGCCGCCTGGTAGCGCGCACGCACATTCGGGCACAGCACCTGCATGTAGTCGGCGTCGAAGTTGAGGCGCTCGACCAGGAAGTCGACGAACGCACGCACCTTCGGCGATTGCACGCGTCCGCGCGGGAACACCGCGTTGAACTCGTATTCCGGTCCGGTCCAGCCGGCCAGCACTCGCTGCACGTAACCCTGCTCGGCGTATGCCTTGACGGTGACGTCGCTGGCCAGCATCAGGCCTTCGCCGCACAGCAGCGCGCCACTGAGCGGGGCCGGATCGTTGGCGAGCAGCACCGGGTCGATGCGGTAGTCGACCGTGCGCGTGCCGTCGCTGAGCGGCCAGAAATACTGGCCGTTGCGCCGCGACTTCGGCATCGCCACGGTGCGATGGTGGATCAGGTCGTCCGGATGCAGCGGCTCGCCGTGGCGGGCGATGTAGTTCGGGCTGGCATAGACCTGGGTGCGGAACGTCGCCAGCTTGCGCGCGATCAGGTTGGAGTCGGGCAGGTTGCCCACGCGCAGGGCGACATCGATTTCCTTGTCGATGATGTCCAGTGCTTCATTGGTCAGCACCATGTCGACGCGCACTTCCGGATGGCGTGCGTGGAATTCGCCGAGCAACGGCGCGATCCAGGTGATGCCGACCGAATACGGCGCGGTGAAGCGCAACCAGCCGCGCGGGCCGCCCTGCAACTGGCCGACCGCGCTTTCGGCTTCGTCCAGTTCGCGGGCGATGCGCTGGCAATGCTCGAAGTAGATGTTGCCGGCTTCGGTCAGGCCGAGCTTGCGCGTGGTCCGGTGCAGCAGCTGCGCACCGAGACGGGTTTCCAGTTCCTGGACCTTGCGGCTGACGGTGGTCTTGGGCAGCTGCAGGGCGCGGGCGGCGGAGATGAAACTGCCGTGTTCGACCACCCTCACGAAGATCAGGGTGTCATTGAGATCGCGGGCCATGGCGGGGGCTCCTGGGTGGCGCGCCGGGGGAGGCGGGGCGGTCCGATGGGGTTTGGACCGATCACGGGACAATTATTCCCTCAATTACCGGCTAATCAAGTGCCGGTCGGAGGCCTACTCTGTCCCGCAGATTCCCCCAATCCCCCGCTGGCCCCTGCCATGTTGACTCCCCGCCAAGCCCGTTACGCCTTCTTCCCGCTGATGCTGATCGCCATGTCGGCGCTGATCGGCGTCGCCGTAGTCGTTGTCCAGCAAGGCCTCGCAGCGGGCCCGGACGAGTTCTGGATGCTGGCCTGGGTGCTGGCGTTCACTTTGGTGCTGCCGGCGGCGATGCTGGTTCTTCCCATCATCAGTGCTGTCCTGCAGCAGGCCACGCGTCGCGAAACCGTCCCGATGGCGGGAGAGAAAATCCCGCATTCGGGACATTGGGGTCGGATGTGAAATTCCCTGTCGCCCGTCCTGCCCAGCAGGCATCGGCGCAAAAGCCCTCGGCAGCCAGGACGCCCGTCGTCGTCCTGGGCGCCACGGGTTGCGTCGGTCGCGGCGTGGTCGAGGCCGCGCTCGCGGCCGGCCGGCCGGTCGTCGCGGTGGCCCGCGACAAGTCCGGCCTGCAGTGCCTGAAGGCGCACCACCCCAAGGCGGACCTGAGCGTGGTCGCAGGTTCCATCAGCAGCGACGCCGACGGCGAGCGCCTGGCCAAGGCGCTGGCCAAGCTGGGTCGCCCGATCGGCGGTGTGATCGCTGCCGTCTCGGGCAGCTCCGGTCGCGGTCGATTGCTCGACCATCCAGCCGCCTACCTGCGCCAGCGTCTGGACGAGGACCTTCTGCCGCACTTGGCGGCGGCGCGGCATCTGTTGCCGTTGCTGGCGCAGGGAAATCGTGGCGGTACCTATGTGCTGATCGGCGGCCCGGGCGCGGAACAGCCGTGGGCCGGTTACGGCCATCGCTCGATCGCCACAGCGGCGCTGCGCATGCTCGCGCGCGTGCTGCATGAAGAGGCACGCAGCATCGGCGTTCGCGTGCAACTGCTGTCGATCGACAGCCCGGTCAGCACCGAGCGCAATCGTGAACACGCCTGTCCCCAATGGCCCAGTGCGATTGCCGTCGGCCAGCGCGCATTGGCTCTTGTCGAACCGCACAACACGCCGACGGCGACTCAAGCGGTGGTTCGCTACGCCGACGTGACGCTGGTCGCCGGCGTCGATGTCGATTCCATCGACGCTGATTCGATTACCTCTCAGGACATTACCTCTCAGGTAAGGGACGAATACGAGGCCGAAGCTCAAGCTGACGCTCAAACCGCAACCGACGTCACCAAGGACCCTGAAGCACTACTGCCATCACGCTGTCTGCAGGACGCGCGCACGCTGCTCAGGAACCTGCTTTCACCAAGTATCGAATCACCGAATACCGAATCACCCAATACCAATAACAACAACCCGCCTTTCTCGAACCAGGAACCTTCCTCGCCATGAGCCCCCGCAAAGCATTGGCCCGCTCCACCTCCGGAGTCCCCGTCCTCGCCCTCGCGGTGAGTCTTCTGTTTGCTGCGGTCATCACCGCCTGCAGCAGCCAGGCCGAACCGGCCGCGGGCATGCCGCCGCCGCCGGAAGTCAGCGTCGCCCAGGTGCTGAGCAAGCAGGTCAGCGAGTGGGACGACTTCACCGGTCGCGTCACCGCGATCGAAACGGTCGAACTGCGTCCGCGCGTGTCCGGTTACGTCGAGCGCGTGGCCTATCAGGAAGGCCAGGAAGTGAAGAAGGGCGATCTGCTGTTCGTCATCGACCAGCGTCGTTACAAGGCGCAACTCGACCAGGCCCAGGCCGACCTCGAGCGTGCCCGCGCCGAGGCGCGCCTGGCCCAGACCCAGGACACGCGTGCGCAGACCCTGGTCGAGGCCAAGGCGATCTCGCGCGAGGAGTTCGAGACCCGCCGCGCCGCCACTACCCAGGGCAACGCCGCCGTGCGTGCGGCCGAGGCCGCCGTTGCCAACGCCCAGCTCGACCTGCAGTTCACCCAGGTGCGTTCGCCGATCAACGGCCGTGCCGGTCGCGCCGCGGTCACCGAGGGCAACCTCGCCCAGGCCGATTCGACGCTGCTGACCACGCTGGTTTCGCAGGATCCGGTGTTCGTCTATTTCGAAGCCGACGAACAGAGCTTCCTGCGCTACCAGGCGCTGGCCCGCGACGGCAAGCGTGCGCAATCGCAGAACCCGGTTCGCGTTGGCCTGGCCAACGAAGAGGGTTATCCGCACGAAGGCACGGTCGACTTCACCGACAACCAGGTCGATGCGGCCACCGGCACCATCCGCGCCCGCGCGGTGTTGCGCAATCCCGATCGCATCTTCACCCCGGGCCTGTACGCGCGCGTGCAGCTGGAAGGCAGCAGCAGCGTCAAGGCGATGCTGATCGACGAGAAGGCCGTGCTCACCGACCAGGACCGCAAGTACGTCTACGTGCTCGGCCCGAACAACGCCGCGACCCGCAAGGATGTGCAGCTCGGTCGCATCGCCGATGGCCTGCGCGTGGTCAATTCGGGCCTGGCGCCGACCGACAAGGTGATCGTGCACGGCGTGCAGAAGGTGTTCTTCCCGGGCATGCCGGTGTCACCCAAGCAGATCGCGATGGGCGCGCCTGCTCCTGAGATGAAAGTGGCGATGAAGTAACGACATGGCTCCTCCTCCTGCTTTGCAGGGGGAGGTTGGAAGGGGGTAGTGAGGCGCGCAGCGCCGAGCTCGCCGCCAGCGGCGAGCACCCCTCCCCAGCCCTCCCCTGCAAGCAGGGGAGGGGGCAAAACGCAGACCCCGTTTGGCGACGCCATTGGCGTCGCCCAGGACTTTGCGGCCTGAAAAGCCGCATCAGGAACCCCTCATGGACTTTTCAAAGTTCTTCATCGACAGACCGATCTTCGCCGCCGTGCTGTCGATCGTGATCTTCGCCGCCGGCCTGATCGCCATTCCCATCCTGCCGATCAGCGAGTACCCGGAAGTGGTGCCGCCTTCGGTAGTGGTGCGCACGGTCTACCCGGGCGCCAACCCGAAGGTGATCGCCGAAACCGTGGCCACGCCACTGGAAGAGGCGATCAACGGCGTCGAGAACATGATGTACATCAAGTCGGTCGCCGGTTCCGACGGCGTGCTGCAGATGACCGTCACGTTCCGTCCCGGCACCGACGCCGACGACGCGGCCGTGCGTGTGCAGAACCGCGTCGCGCAATCGCTCGCGCGCCTGCCCGAGGACGTGCGCCGGCAGGGCGTGACCACGCAGAAGCAGTCGCCGACCTTCCTGATGGTGGTGCACCTGACCTCGCCTGACGGCAAGTACGACACGCTGTACCTGCGCAACTACGCCCGCCTGCACGTCAAGGACGCGCTCGCGCGCATCCAGGGCGTGGGCGATGCGCAGGTGTTCGGCGGCGGCGACTACGCCATGCGCGCCTGGCTCGACCCGGACAAGATCGCTTCGCGCGGCCTCACCGCCGGCGACGTGGTCCGTGCGATGCGCGAGCAGAACGTACAGGTCTCGGCCGGCCAGCTCGGCGCCGAGCCGATGCCGAGCAGCGAGTTCCTGACCCTGATCAATGCCCAGGGTCGCCTGCGCAGCGTCGAGGAGTTCGGCAACATCGTGCTCAAGAGCGGCGAGAACGGTGAGATCGTGCGTCTGTCCGACGTTGCCCGCGTGGAACTGGGTGCCGGCGACTACACGCTGCGTTCCCAGCTCGACGGCAAGAGCGCGGTCGGCATCGGCATCTTCCAGGCGCCGGGCGCGAATGCGCTCGAGATCCAGGAGAAGGTGATCTCGACGATGGACGAGATGACCAAGCGCTTCCCGGCCGGCGTCAAGTACGAGGCCGTGTACGACACCACCATCTTCGTGCGCGACTCGATCAAGGCCGTGGTGACCACGCTGCTGGAAGCCATCGCCCTGGTGGTGCTGGTGGTGATCCTGTTCCTGCAGACCTGGCGCGCCTCGATCATTCCGCTGATCGCGGTGCCGGTGTCGGTCGTCGGTACGTTTGCCGCGTTGTACCTGCTCGGATTCTCGATCAACACCTTGAGCCTGTTCGGTCTCGTGCTGGCCATCGGCATCGTGGTGGACGACGCGATCGTGGTCGTGGAGAACGTCGAGCGCAACATCGAGGAAGGCCTGTCGCCGATGGATGCGGCGCACCAGGCGATGAAGGAAGTATCCGGCCCGATCGTGGCGATCGCGCTGGTGCTGTGCGCGGTGTTCGTGCCGATGGCGTTCCTGTCGGGCGTGACCGGCCAGTTCTACAAGCAGTTCGCGGTGACGATCGCCATCTCGACGGTGATCTCGGCGATCAACTCGTTGACCCTTTCGCCGGCCCTGGCCGCGCGCCTGCTCAAGCCGCACGGCGCTCCGAAGGATGCACCGTCGCGCCTGATCGACCGCGCGTTCGGCTGGGTGTTCCGTCCGTTCAACCGCTTCTTCAACTCCAGCTCCAACAAGTACCAGAGTGCCGTCTCGCGCACGCTCGGTCGTCGCGGTACGGTGTTCGCCGTCTATGCGGTGCTGCTGGTCGCCACCGGCCTGATGTTCAAGATCGTGCCGGCCGGCTTCATCCCGATCCAGGACAAGCTGTACCTGATCGCCGGCGTGAAGCTGCCAGAGGGTTCGTCGATCGCCCGCACCGATGCGCTGCTGAAGAAAGTCAGCGACATCGCCATGAGCACCGACGGCGTGGCGCATTCGATCGCGTTCCCGGGCCTCAATGCCCTGCAGTTCACCAACACGCCCAACACCGGCGTGGCGTTCTTCCCGCTCAAGCCGTTCAGTGAGCGCAACGGACGCACGGCCGAGCAGATCAACGCCGAGATCAACCAGAAGATCGCCGGGCTGCAGGAAGGTTTCACCTTCTCGTTCATGCCGCCGCCGATCCTCGGCCTCGGCAACGGCTCGGGCTACCAGATGTTCATCGAGGACCGTGGCAACCTCGGCTACGGCGCGCTGCAGAACGCGGTGAACTCGTTCCAGGGCGCGGTGTCGCAGACGCCGGGCATGGGCTTCCCGATCAGCAGCTACCAGGCCAACGTGCCGCAGCTCGACGCCGAAGTCGATCGCGTCAAGGCCAAGGCACAGGGCGTGCCGCTGACCGAGTTGTTCGACACGCTGCAGACCTACCTCGGCTCGGCCTACGTCAACGACTTCAACCAGTTCGGCCGTACCTGGCAGGTGATCGCCCAGGCCGACGGCTCCTACCGCGATAGCGTCGAGGACATCGCCAACCTGCGTACCCGCAACGATCGCGGCGAGATGGTGCCGATCGGCTCGATGGTGACGATCAAGCAGACCTACGGCCCCGACCCGGTGCTGCGCTACAACGGTTACCCGGCGGCCGACCTGGCCGGCGAAGCCGACCCGCGCCTGCTGTCGTCGGCGCAGGCCATGGGCCAGCTCGAGGAAATCGCCGCCAAGGTGCTGCCCAACGGCATGAGCCTGGAGTGGACCGACCTGAGCTTCCAGCAGGCCACGCAGGGCAACGCCGCACTCGTCGTGTTCCCGCTCGCGATACTGCTCGCCTTCCTCGTGCTGGCGGCGCTGTACGAAAGCTGGACCCTGCCGCTGGCAGTGATCCTGATCGTGCCGATGTGCATGCTCTCGGCTCTGGCCGGCGTGTGGCTCACCGGTGGCGACAACAACGTGTTCGTGCAGGTCGGCCTGGTCGTGCTGATGGGCCTGGCATGCAAGAACGCGATCCTGATCGTCGAGTTCGCCCGCGAGCTGGAAATGCAGGGCAAGAGCATCGTCGAAGCCGCGCTGGAAGCCTGCCGCCTGCGTCTGCGCCCGATCGTGATGACCTCGATCGCGTTCATCGCCGGCACCGTGCCGCTGGTGCTCTCGCACGGCGCTGGCGCCGAGGTCCGCTCGGCCACGGGCATCACCGTGTTCGCCGGCATGCTCGGCGTGACCCTGTTCGGACTGTTCCTGACGCCGGTGTTCTATGTCGCCCTTCGCAAGATGGTGCACACGACGCCGAAGTGGGTCAGCGAGCCCAGCTCGATGGGGAAGGCGCATGCATAAGGCCAACCCACTCACCGCACTGAATCGCAACGAGGATTCCACCGTGCAACTACCGCAAGCAATGACCGCGGCCGCCGTGGCCAAGGTCTTCGCCCCTTCGCTGCTGGCGCTGGCGCTTGCCGCCTGCGCGGTCGGTCCCGACTACGTGCGGCCGGACGTGCCCACGCCGGCAACCTTCGTCCGCGACGAGGGTGCGCCCGCTGCCGGCTCCACCGCGCCTGGCGACGGCACCGCCGCCGTCGCCCAGGAAGCCACTCCGCAGGCCAACGCCGAGTTCTGGACCAGCTTCAACGACCCGCTGCTGACGCGGCTGGTCGAGGAGTCGCTGACCGCCAACCACGACCTGCGCATCGCACTGGCCAGCTATGACCGTTCCAATGCGCTGCTTCGCAACGCCAAACTCGACCGCTTCCCGACCGTGACCGCCAGTGCCACGGGGACGGATTCGCGCGCCAGTGCCGACCAGGCACCGGGCGTGAACCGCAACGACCGTGACGGCGAGAACTACAACGTGCAGGCCGACGCCAGCTGGGAACTCGACCTGTTCGGTCGTGTTCGCCGCAATGTCGAGTCGCAGCGTGCCGAAGTCTGGGCCGCCGCGTCCGACCTGGACGCATTGCAGGTCGCGATCGTCGGCGAAGTGGCGCGTACGTACGTCGAACTGCGAGGTCTGCAGGAGCGCCTGCGTGTCGCCCGCGACAACTCGGAGAACCAGCGCGAAACGCTGCGCCTGGTGCAGGCGCGCTTCGACGCCGGTCGCGGTACCGAGTTCGACACCTCGCGTGCGCGGGCACAGCTCGAAGCGACCCTGTCGCGCGTGCCCAACCTGGAAGCCCAGGTCGCGGTGAGCATGCACCGCCTCGCGGTGCTGACCGGCAAGACGCCCGAAGCGCTGATCGGCGACCTGACGCCGCAGCAGGCGTTGCCGACGCTACCGGCGAGGCTCGACCCGGGTACGCCGGGTGACCTGCTGCGCAACCGTCCCGACGTGATCGCCGCCGAGCATCGCCTGCATGCGGCCACCGCCAAGATCGGCGTGGCCACGGCCGACCTGTTCCCGCGCTTCACGCTGTTCGGTTTGATCGGCAGCCAGGCGATCGACAGCGGCGCGCTGTTCGAACGTGACAGCGAGACCCGTCTGATCGGCCTGGGCATCGACTGGTCGTTCCTCGACATCGGCCGGGTGCGTGCGCGCATTGCCGCGGCCGATGCCGACGCCGCCGGTGACCTGGCCCGTTACGAGCAGGCCGTGCTGCTGGCGCTGGAGGACACCGAGAACGCGCTGGTGCGCTACTCGCGTGCCCGCGTCGAGGACCAGCACCTGGAGCAGGCCGCGATCGACAGCGCGACCGCGGCGCGACTGGCGCGCATCCGCTACGAGGCCGGAGCTGCCGACCTGTTCGAAGTGCTGGACGCCGAGCGCACCCAGCTCGTTGCCCAGGAAGCGTTCGCCGACGGCCGCACCCGTAGCGTCTCCGGCGCGGTCGCGCTGTACAAGGCGCTGGCCGGCGGCTGGCCGACCCGCGTGCCGCTGCGCGAGGACGTCGCCAAGCGCTGAACACCTTTCAAATCCAACCCGACGGCCGGTGGCGGCACGCTTTCCCCTCCCTCGAGCGTGACGTCATCGGCTGATCGGCGCGGACCACCGACATTCCGCAGGCTCCTCGCAGCCTTTTGCTTGCCGCAGGGGTCTCATCCCGTCCCTGTGGCGTTTTTTTTAGGTCGTCCAAAGCCCCTCTCCCGCTTGCGGGAGAGGGGTTGGGGTGAGGGCATGACGGCAAAGCAACGTCACTGGGTCCCCGCCTTCGCGAGGATGACGGTTTGACGGGTGCCACCGCAGACCGGGCAATGAATTGCCGAAGCGTCGTCCGCCGGGCCGGGGATTGCGCAGCAGTGGGCCATGGATGGCCCACGCCCCGCCTTCGGACAGGATGTCCGACGAAGGGGCGGAGCAATCCCCGGCCCGGTGGACGACGCCATTCCGCAGACGCAAGCCCAACACGCAACAGCACCAGAACCAGCACCAGCAGGTCCCTCATTGCGTTCGGGACGACAAGCACGCCAATACGACAAGCAACGCCAACCTTCACGCGAAGGGAAGAAGAACCTCTTTTTTATCCTCTCCGCCCCGGTGGAGTAGCATTTGCGTCCCCCACAGGAGCCGCGCCATGGCCGACAACGACAAGCCGTCCCGCGAACAGGCCGAAGCGGCCGTGCGCACCCTGCTGCGCTGGGCCGGCGACGATCCGAGCCGCGAAGGCCTGCTCGACACCCCCAAGCGGGTGGCCAAGGCGTACACCGACTGGTTCAGCGGCTACGCCGAGGACCCGGCCGACTACCTCAAGCGCACCTTCGAGGAAGTCGAGGGCTACGACGAGATGATCGTGCTGCGTGACATCGAGTTCGAGAGCCACTGCGAGCACCACATGGCGCCGATCATCGGCAAGGCGCACGTGGGCTACCTGCCGGACGGCAAGGTCGTCGGCATCAGCAAGCTTGCGCGCGTGGTCGAGACCTATGCGCGACGGTTGCAGGTGCAGGAGAAGATGACCGCGCAGATCGCGCAGGTGATCCAGGACGTGTTGCAGCCGCGCGGTGTCGGTGTGGTGATCGAAGGCGCGCACGAGTGCATGACCACGCGAGGCGTGCACAAGCGTGGCGTCAGCATGATCACGTCGAAGATGCTGGGAAGCTTCCGCGAGGATGCGCGGACGCGGGCGGAGTTCCTGCAGTTCATTGATGTCGGACCGGGGCGATAAGCGGTCTTTCAACGCGATCGGGAAGCGCTGGTCCTCAGTCAACCGTCGGCGCGTAGGTCGTCGCCTTGCCGACGCCGGATGACGTGAGCATTCCGCGTTCAACCAGGTCACGCAGGTCGCGCAGTGCGGTGTCGGACGAGACGCCAGCGAGCTTGGCCCACTTGCGGTTGGTGAGCGCTTCGTCGGATCCGTTGCGATCGAGTCCGTCGAGAACGCGGTTCAATACCTTCGCCTGACGTTCGCTGACCGGCTGGCCTTGCCAGCGATTCCAGAAACGCGCCTTGCGCAGCACGCTGTCGAGCGTGATCTCGGCGCGTTGCAGGGCGCGCCCGACGCAACCCAGGAACCAGAGCACCCATGGCGTCACGTCCAGGTCGCCTCGCTGGGCACTTTCCAGCATCTGGTAGTAGGTGCTGCGTTCGTTGCTTATCTGGCTGGAGACGCTGTAGTAGCGCTCCGGCAGGCCGTCGCCGCGCGCCAGTGCAAGGTCGCTGACTGCGCGTCCGACCCGGCCGTTGCCGTCCTCGAACGGATGCACGGTGACAAACCACAAGTGGGCGAGTGCGGCATGCACCAGCCATGGCGTCTTGTCGTCATTTTCGAACCAGGTAAGAAACCCGCGCATCTCCCTATCGAGACGCGAGGCCGGCGGCGCCTGGAAGTGCACGACGCGGCGATGGTCCGGCCCCGACACCACCTGCATGGGTCCGTCGTGATCGTCGCGCCAGCGGCCGCCGCGAACCCGCTGCAGCACGCCAAAACCCTCCGGGAACAAGGCCGCCTGCCAGCCGCGCAGGCGCTCGTCGGTGAGCGGGGCGTTCGCGTTCGCGGTCGCGTCCAGGAGCATGGCCACCAGGCCTTCGGTGCGACGGTCGACAGGCGCCAGCCCCTCGTTCTCGATGCCCAGGCGCCTGGCCAACGAGGATCGGACCGACAGCGGGTCAAGGCGCTCCCCTTCGATGGCGCTGGTCTGCAACGCGTCTTCGGTCAGCGCATGGAACTGCGTGCGCTCCCGCGATTCCAGTGCCTGATCCGCCATTCGACCCCCGAGCCGGCCCATCCGCGCGGACACGTCGGACAGCATCAGGGCCACCTCGCCGGGGTCCCAGGTGAGGTTCGGCCAATCGGGGTGTTCCCAGATCCAGCGGCTATGCATGGCGGGCCTTGCGGCGAAAACAGGTCAAATGCGCCGCACGGTTTGCGGCGTATCTGGAGATAATACGCCGCACTATCTGCGGCGCAAGTGCCCGTTACCCCAGTAACAGGCGGACAATCCCCGCAGCCGCCTCCCGCCCCTCGTACGCCGCGGTCACCACCAGATCCGCCCCACGCACACTGTCGCCACCGGCGAACACCCGCGCATTGGCCGTCTGGAACGGCAACCCGGCATCAACCGCCGCCTTCTTCCGCGACCCGCAGCCCGAAGCCGCCGGCTGCACGCGGATGCGCCCGTTGCCCTCCAGCTCGATCCCATGTGCCGACAGCCATTCCGGCGGATCGGGCTGGAAGCCGAACGCGATGATCACCACGTCGGCGGCAAGAACCGACTCGCTGCCTGGGACGATCTCGGCATTGCGCCGGCCCTGCGCATCAGGGTCGCCCAGCCGGGTCTCGGCCACGCGCACGCCGGTGACGTCGCCGTCCTCGCCGAGCAGCGCCAGCGGTTGCCGGTTGAAGAGGAACTGCACGCCTTCCTCGCGCGCATTGGCCACCTCGCGCGCCGAGCCGGGCATGTTCGCCTCGTCGCGGCGATAGGCGCAGGTCACGCGCGAGGCGCCCAGTCGCACCGCGCTGCGCACGCAGTCCATGCCGGTGTCGCCGCCACCGAGCACGACCACGCGCTTGCCGCGCAGGTCGGGCAGGGCGACGTGGTCTTCCCAGCCTGCGATCGGCTTGCCGTCGACTTCGTCCTCGCCATGCACCAGGCGTCCGTTCTGCACCAGGAAGGGCAGGGCCGGCAGGACGTTGCGCAGGTCCTGGCCCGGCAGGCCGCCGTCGGTGTAGCGATAGCTGCCCAGCCCCAGGAACACCGCATCGAACTCCGCCAGCAGCGTGTCCAGGCCGACGTCGCGACCGATCTCGACACCGAGTCGGAACTTCACGCCCATGCCTTCGAGCACGTCGCGGCGCGTGGCCATCACCGACTTGTCGAGCTTGAAGCTGGGGATGCCGAAGTGGAGCAAACCGCCGATCTGTTCATAGCGGTCGAACACCACCGCTTCGATGCCGGCGCGTGCCAGCCGATCCGCGCACGACAGACCCGCGGGACCTGCGCCGACGACCGCCACACGCTTGCCGGTGGCGACCACGCGCGAAAGATCCGGCCGCCAGCCGTCGGCGAGCGCGCGGTCGGCGATGTACTTCTCGACCGCGCCGATGGTGACCGCGCCGAAACCGTCGTTGAGCGTGCAGCTGCCTTCGCACAGGCGATCCTGCGGGCAGACGCGACCGCACACTTCCGGCAGCGGGTTGGTCTCGTGGGCGAGCGCGGCGGCTTCATGGATGCGGCCTTCGCGTGCCAGTTCGAGCCAGTTCGGGATGTAGTTGTGCAGCGGGCACTTCCAGGCGCAATACGGGTTGCCGCAGTCCAGGCAACGGCTCGCCTGGTGCTTGGCTTCGGCCTCGCCGAAGCGGCCGTAGAGCTCGTTCCAGTCGCCGCCCTGCCGAAGTTCGAGCGGGATCCGCGCCGGCATCTGCCGGGGGGTTTCGCGGAAGGCGAACACGGGCTTCTTTGCGTCCATCTTGCTCACGCAGGTCTCCGCATGCAGGCCACCTTGCGACACACCGTCATTCCCGCGCAGGCGGGAACCCAGCGTCGTTGCTCGGTTGCGGCTGAACCTGATCGAAAAGCGGAGTCACTGGGGAGTGCTGCCCTACGGCAGCCCAAAAGACCCCGCCGGCGCGGGAATGACGGGTTGTTAGGGCGAGGCGTCATGCCGCTCTCCGCAGGTTTTCGGCCAGCGACTCCAGGCTCGCCGCCTTCGGCTTCACCAGCCAGAACTTGCCCAGGTAGTCGCGCATCTCGTCGAGGATGCGCTGTGCCCAGGCGCTGCCGGTGAGGCGGATGTGCGACTCGAGCAGTTCGCGCAGGTGCGAGCGGTGGTTCTCGAAGCCGTCGGCGGCAATGCGCAGGATGTCGATGAGTTCGTGGTTGTAGCGGTCGACGAAATCGCGCTCGGTGTCGAGCACGTAGGCCATGCCACCGGTGAAGCCAGCACCGAAGTTGAGGCCGGTGCGGCCGAGCACGGCGACCACGCCGCCGGTCATGTACTCGCAGCAGTGGTCGCCGGCACCTTCCACGACAGCCGTCGCACCGGAATTGCGCACGGCGAAACGCTCGCCGGCGCGACCTGCGGCGTACAGTTCGCCGCCGGTGGCGCCGTACAGGCAGGTGTTGCCGAGGATCGGCGTTTCGTGGGCGACGTAGCGTGCGCCCTGCGGTGGCCGGATCACGATGCGCCCGCCCGCCATGCCCTTGCCGACATAGTCGTTGGCTTCACCGTTGAGTTCGAAATGCAGGCCGCCGGCGTTGAAGGCGCCAAAGCTCTGGCCGGCGGTGCCGTCGAAGCGCAGCGTCAGCGGCGTGTCGCTCATGCCGCGATCGCCGTGCACACGCGCGATGCGCCCGGAAAGCCGTGCACCAATGCTGCGATCGGTGTTGCGGATGGCGTGGCGGTACTCGCCGCCGCGCTTGTGGTCGATCACATCCGCCAGCTCGGCATCGAGTCGGGCGGCGAGGCCTTGCGGATCCGCGGCCGGTTGCGGTGCGCCGCAGTGGCCGCCATGGGCAAGGCCGGTGCCGGCCAGCAGCGGTGCCAGGTCCAGGCCGTGCTGGCGACCGCTGTCGCCGTCGACCTGGCGCAGCAGGTCGGTGCGACCGACCAGTTCGCCCAGCGTGCGCACGCCCAGTTGCGCCAGCCACACCCGCACTTCCTCGGCGAGCAGGCGGAAGAAGTTCTCGACGCGCTCGGGCAGGCCGGTGAAATGGTCGCGACGCAGCGCATCGTCCTGCGTGGCCACGCCGGTGGCGCAGTTGTTGAGGTGGCAGATGCGCAGGTACTTGCAGCCCAGCGCGATCATCGGCGCGGTGCCGAAGCCGAAGCTTTCGGCGCCGAGCAGCGCGGCCTTGATCACGTCCAGCCCGCTCTTGAGGCCGCCGTCGGTCTGCAGGATCACGCGCTCGCGCAGGTCGTTGGCGAGCAGTGCCTGGCGCGCTTCCGACAGGCCCAGCTCCCACGGGGTGCCGGCATAGCGGATCGAGGACAGCGGGCTGGCGCCGGTGCCGCCGTCGTGGCCGGAGATCGTGACCAGGTCGGCGCCGGCCTTGGCCACGCCGGTCGCAATCGTGCCGACGCCGGCATGCGAGACCAGCTTCACCGACACCAGCGCCTGCGGATTGACCTGTTTGAGGTCGAAGATCAGCTGCGCGAGGTCCTCGATCGAATAGATGTCGTGGTGCGGCGGCGGCGAAATCAGGCCGATGCCGGGCATCGCGTAGCGCAGGCGCGCGATCAGTTCGTTGACCTTGTGGCCGGGCAGCTGGCCGCCTTCGCCGGGCTTGGCACCCTGGGCGATCTTGATCTGCAGCACTTCGGCGTTGACCAGGTACTCGGGCGTCACGCCGAAGCGGCCCGAGGCGATCTGCTTGATCTTGCTGACCTTGTCGGTGCCGTAGCGGACCGGGTCCTCGCCACCTTCGCCGGAATTGCTGCGCCCGCCGAGGCGGTTCATCGCGATCGCCAGCGCTTCGTGCGCTTCCGGCGACAGCGCGCCCAGGCTCATCGCCGCCGAGTCGAAGCGGCGGACGATCGCCGACACCGGTTCGACTTCGTCGATGGAGATGGGCGTGGCCGCCGAGGCATCGACTTCAAGCAGGTCGCGCAGCGCCGCGGTCGGCCGCTCGTTGACTGCTTCGGCGTAACTCTGCCAGTCACCCAAGTCACCCGTCGTCACCGCGCGCTGCAGACGCGTGACCACGTCGGGATTGAACAGGTGGTATTCGCCGCCCGGCGTGTACTTGAGCAGACCGCCGATGGCGGGCAGGGCGTTGACGTTCCAGGCGTGGTCGGCGAGCTGGACTGCGTCGGCATGCAGGTCGTCGAAGCCGGCGCCGCCGATCCGCGACGGTGTGCCGGCGAAGCACAGGTCGACCACCTCGCGGTCGAGGCCGACGATCTCGAACAGGCGCGCACCGCGGTAACTGCCGATGGTGCTGATGCCCATCTTCGAGATGATCTTGAGCAGGCCCTTCTTGATGCCGCGCCGATAGCTGCGGCCGATCTGCGCGACCTCGCCGTGCTTGGTCTTGAGGATGCCGCGCACGCCCAGGTCGTGCAGCGTCTGGTAGGCCAGGTACGGGTAGACCGCGGTGGCGCCGAAGCCGAGCAGGCAGGCGAAGTGGTGCGGATCGCGGGCGGTGCCGGTCTCGATGATCAGGTTCGATTCGCAGCGGATGCCGGCGCGGGCCAGGTGCTGGTGGACGGCGCCGGTGGCGAGCAGCGCGTGCGCCATCAACCGGTCGGGCTGCGGGTAGCGGTCGCTGAGCACCAGCAGCACCTTGCCGGCGCGCGTGGCGGCCTCGGCTTCGGCGCAGATGCGCTCGAGCGCGGCCTTGAGGCCTTCGGCCGGCGCGTAGTGCAGGTGGATCAACGCATGCGACTGGTCGTACGGTGCCATCGCCAGCAGCTGGCGTAGCTTGCGCTGCGACAGCACCGGCGAGTTGAGATGGACGTGGCCGACATTGCCCGGGCCGTCGGCGAAGACATTGCCTTCGCGGCCCAGTTGCGTCGCCAGCGACATCACGCAGTCCTCGCGCAATGGATCGATCGGCGGATTGGTGACCTGGGCGAAGGCCTGGCGGAACTGGTCGTAGAGCGGCCGCACCTGCTGGCTCAGCACCGCCATCGGCACATCGTCGCCCATCGAGCCGATGCCTTCCTGCTCGGTCTCGGCCAGCGGACGCAGCACCTGCTCGCGTTCCTCGCGGGTGAGCTGGAAGAGTTTTTGAAAAGCAGAAAGCGTCTCCGCATCGAACGGCTCGGCCGCCAGCTGCGGGTCGATCAGCTCGGTCTGCAGGTAGGTCATGCCCTGCTTGAGCCAGCGCTTGTACGGTGCGCGTGCACGGTTGATGCGGTCGATCGCGTCGGAGTCGAGCAGCTCGCCCAGATAGAGGTCGGCGGCGATCATTTCGCCCGGGCCGAGCTTGCCCTTGGCCTCGATCTCCTCGGCCGGCAGTTCCCACACGCCGGCTTCGGAGGCGATCAGGAAGTGGCGGTCGCGCGTGCGCAGCCAGCGCGCCGGGCGCAGGCCGTTGCGGTCGAGCGTGCAGGCGGCGTAGCGGCCATCGACAGTGACGATGCCGGCCGGGCCGTCCCACGGCTCGGTGTTGAGCGCGTAGTACTCGTAGAACGCGGCGAGGTCGGCGTCCTTGTATTCCAACGACTGCGTGGCCGGCGGAATCAGGATCCGCATGGCCTTGAGCAGGTCCATGCCGCCGGCCTGCAGCAGCTCGAGCATGTTGTCGAGCGACTGCGAGTCGGAACCGTCGGTGGAGATCACCGGATCGAACTCGGTCAGGTCCAGCGCCGGCGTATGCCAGGCATGCACACGTGCCTGCGCCCAGGCGCGGTTGCCGGCGATGGTGTTGATCTCGCCGTTGTGCGCCAGCAGGCGGAACGGCTGCGCCAGCGGCCAGCGCGGCGTGGTGTTGGTGGAGAAGCGCTGGTGGAACACCACCACGCTGGCGGTCAGGTCGGTCCGCTGCAGGTCCGGGTACAGCTGGGCGAGGCGATCGGGCAGGACCATGCCCTTGTAGCCGATGCTCGCCGCCGACAGGCTGACCACATAGAAGTCGGCCAGCTCGCGCAGCGCCTGTTCGGCGCGACGCCGGGCGAGGAACAGCGAGCGCTGGAAGATCGCCGCATCGAACGCGCCGGCGGGCTTGACGAAGATCTGCTCGATGCGCGGCATCGTGCGCTTGGCCAGCTCGCCGCAGGCGCTGGTGTCGACCGGGACGACACGCCAGCCGGCGACGTCGACGCGCTCGCGTTGAAGTTGCGCGTTGAGCTCGTCGCGCGCACGTGCGGCGTCGGTTTCGTCATGCGGCAGGAACACCAGGCCTGACGCATAGTGGGAACCGAGCACGATGCCGGCCTCGCGCGCAAGCGCACGCAGGAAGGGATCGGGCTGGCGGATCAGCAGGCCGCAGCCGTCGCCGCTGAGGCCGTCGGCGGCGATGCCGCCGCGATGGGTCATGCGTACCAGCGCATCGATGGCGCGATCGACGATCGCACGGCTCGGGGCATCGTCGAGCTGTGCGATCAGGCCGAAACCACAGGCGTCCCGCTCGTCGCGGGGGTCGTAAAGACCGACAGGGCCGGTGCGGTACTGCTGCTCCATCGTTACTCCGTCGCTGTTGTGGCAGCTTGAAATCGTTGGACAACGAAACCTGGCTCGCAGCGACGCGGCATGACGGTCCGCTCGCGCAGTCCGTCCTGCCTTGACACTGGTTCAACCGAATAAAGCACAAATTGTGCGATGCGGCAATTTGCGTGGTGCGCATGACAATTGGCGGCGACCGATTGATGCTAAAGCATTGACGTTGCAAGGGTTTTTCAGCGAGAAACAGGGGATTTTGGTAACGCCTGAAACCATTGCCCATGACGATGCGCAACGGTGTCTGATGGACATGGCGTTCGCATCCATCACGTCATCGGGCGAACGCCGGGATCCAGGCTCTGGGCTTCCAGTCCCGGCTCGTCATCCCGGTGAACGCCGGGATCCAGGCCCGCGGGCTTCCAGCCCCCTGACGTCATCCCGGCGAAAGCCGGGATCCATTTGCTCTTGCTGTTGCCCTTGCCCGTCATTCCCGCGAAGGCGGGAACCCAGGGACGTTGGCCTTTGCTTCGCTCGGCAGGAACAGCAGCAAAGCCAAATGGGTCCCGGCTTTCGCCGGGATGACGTGATGGTGGGGATGACGTGATGGTGGGGATGACCACCAGCAGTTGGCAGGTCCGCCGCCGCGATAAACTCTTCCGATTCCCGACACACGCCCCTGCGGCCCACCCGTGACCGATTCGATTCCTGCCAGCGGCGCGCGCCGTAGCGCCGCGCTTGCCTTCATTTTCGTCACCATCCTGATCGACGTGCTCTCGTTCGGGCTGATCATTCCGGTGCTGCCGCACCTGATCGAGCAGTTCGCCGGCGGTGACACCGCGCACGCGGCCTACTGGGTGGCAGCGTTCGGCTTCCTGTTCGCGGCGATCCAGTTCGTGACCTCGCCGATCCAGGGCGCGCTGTCGGACCGCTTCGGCCGCCGGCCGGTGATCCTGATCTCGTGCCTGGGCCTGGGCCTGGACTTCGTGTTCATGGCGCTGGCACCGTCGCTGGCCTGGTTGCTGGTGGGCCGCATCATTTCCGGCATCACCTCGGCCAGCTTCACCACCGCCAACGCCTATGTCGCCGACGTCACGCCGGCCGAGAAGCGTGCCAAGAGCTACGGCCTGCTCGGCGCGGCGTTCGGTGTCGGTTTCATCGTCGGTCCGCTGATCGGCGGGCAGCTGGGCGAGATCGACCTGCGCCTGCCGTTCTGGTTCGCCGCCGGACTGGCACTGGTCAACTTCTGCTACGGCTGGTTCGTGCTGCCCGAGTCGCTGCCGAAGGAGAAGCGCAGTGCGCGCTTCGACTGGTCGCACGCCAACCCGCTCGGCTCGCTGGTGCTGCTCAAGCGCTATCCACAGGTGTTCGGACTGGCGGCGGTGGTGTTCATCGCCAACCTCGCCCATTACGTCTATCCGAGCGTGTTCGTCCTGTTCGCCGACTACCAGTACCAGTGGGGGCCGCGCGAGGTCAGCTACGTGCTGGCCATAGTGGGCGTGCTCAACGTGATCGTGCAGGCGGGCCTGGTCGGCCGGATCGTGCACGCGATCGGTGAGCGCCGCGCGCTGATCATCGGACTGTGCTTCGGTGCGGTCGGATTCGCGATCTATGGCTTTGCCGATGTCGGCTGGGTGTTCCTGATCGGTCTGCCGATCTCGGCGATCTGGGGCCTGGCGGCGCCGTCGACGCAGGCGCTGATCACGCGCCAGGTCGGCGCCGACGTGCAGGGCCGCATCCAGGGCGCGCTGATGAGCCTGGTCAGCCTGGCCGGCATCATCGGCCCGGCCGTGTTCGCCGGCAGCTTCGGCTACTTCATCGACGACCGCGCCCCGGTGCACCTGCCGGGCGCGCCGTTCCTGATCGCATCGGTGCTGTTGTTCGTCGCGGTGGGTATCGCCTGGCGCTACGCACGAGTGCCGGGCCCGGCGGCACCGGTAGTGGCGGCCGAAGCCGGCTGAACCTCAGTCGTCTCCTAGTGCCGCCAGCTGCTCGGCAGGAAACGGCAGCAACGCCCAGAATGCGGTGCTGTTGCCGGCCCAGCGGAACGCGCTCTCGTTGAGGATGTCGAGCAGCGTGTCGAAATCCTCGCCGTGTTGGGCGCGCCAGCCTTCGGCGTGTTCGACCAGTAACAGATAGCCGGCGGCCGGCCGCCACGACAGGTCGGCCAGGGCATCGGCGAGTGCATCCCAGTTGCCACCGAACCAGGCCGGGAACTGCCCCGCGGCGGCAAACCGCTGCATCAGCGCGGCCTTGTCGGCGCAATCGGCCAGGTCGACGCGCAGCACCGCGTAGTCCAGCGCCTCGCCCGCCTGCGCCATCGATTCGGTATCACGCGCATCGATGAAGTAAGCGCCACTGTGGGTCGGATCGGCCAGGATCGAGCGCAGGTCGGTCGCACTCATCGACGTGCCTCCAGTGGAGGCAGCTCGAAGCGGCGGAAGCTGCGGTAATGGTCCTGGGTGTACCAGTACTCCACCGGCGGATCACCGCCGGTGATGATGCGGCGCGCACCCCGGTCGCCGGAACCCGGCGTCTCGACCGTGTACTCACGGTAGTAGCCGCGCGGCTGCGCAGGCAGGCGCTGCTCGCGGTTCTGGAACACGCTGCCGTCCTGACGGTGGGCGTACGGACCGCCCTGTGCGATGCGGGCGAGAACGTCATGTGCCTCGCGCGGCAGGAAGTCGGCGTACTGCACCGCCGTCGCTGCCGGGGACGGGGCAGCCACCTGGCCGGCGGACGTGGCCACCGGCGGGTGCAGGTCACCGTTGTCGGAGCGCTTCGTCCACAGCCACAGGCCGATGAGGATGATCGCGGCGAGCAGACCCAGGTGACGACGGCGCATGGTGCCGATCAGCCGCAACGCAGGCCGGTGATCGCGCCGCGGTCGTTGACGTCGACGTTGATACGGTCTTCGCGGAAATCCATGGTCGCTGGCTGGCCCGGGCGCAGCACACGCGCGTCGCGACTGCTGGTGTCGCGCAGGATGCGGTTGACGACGTCGTCGTTGACGCCCTGCCCAATCGCCCAGCGCGCGGCTTCGACATTGCAGATGCCCGACGGCGGCACCGCGCCACCGGCAGAAGGCGGTGCCGAAGCGCAACCGGCCAGCGTCAATGCGATCACCGCGAAGGAAAGAGTGCGGAACATGGGGGTTCTCCGGTTGGGTCGACTTGGTGGGGCGCACCGTGCGCCCGCTGCCGTGTGCGGGGTGTAAACGCGGTGGAGGATAGCCGGTTGGCGGTGACTGCGATGCCTGTGCCGATCACTCCCGGTCAGGGGCCCGTCACGCTTCCAACAAGCCAAGTCGCTGGGTCCCCGCCTTCGCGGGGATGACGGGAATCGAGCGCGACGACGCCGTTCGGCAGTCTCTTGCGATATACAACGTGCATGACCGAACGCCCCTACGCCCCTGCCTGCGATCGCAACCGCGATCCGATCCTCGCGGTCCTGCGCCGTCATTTCGCCGATCGTCGCGACGTGCTCGAAGTGGGCAGTGGCACCGGCCAGCATGCGGTGTACTTTGCCGCGGCGATGCCCTGGCTGCGTTGGCAGTGCAGCGACCAGGCCGATGCCTTGCCGGGCATCCGCATGTGGCTCGATGAGGCGGCGCTGGGCAATACGCCCGATCCGGTCGAACTGGACGTGTCGGCCGGCCCGTGGCCGCGCGCCGACGGCAATGTCGATGCCCGCTTCGATGCGGCGTTCAGCGCCAACACGCTGCACATCATGGGTTGGCCCGACGTGCAGGCGTTCTTCGCCGGTCTCGGCCAGGTGCTCGCGCCGGGCGCGGTCGTCGTCGTGTACGGACCGTTCAACTACGACGGCCAATACAGCAGCGACAGCAACCGCGAGTTCGATGGCTGGCTGAAGGCGCGCGATCCGCGTTCGGGCATCCGCGACGCGGCCGAGGTCGATGCGCTGGCCGGAGCCATCGGCCTGGGCTTGATCGAGGATGTGGCGATGCCTGCCAACAACCGCTGCCTGGTGTGGCGCCGCGACGCCGACGTGGCGTTGACGCCGCGGCGCTAGAGTCGCTCATCGGCCGCGAGCCGGCCTGGCGGAGCGAGACGCATGGCACACAAGGTGATCTTCAACCTGCCCAAGCGCGAGCTGGGCCGCGAGGACATCGAGTTCGTGGTCGAGCGCGACGGCAAGCGCTTCGGCACATTGCTCGTGTCCAAAGGCGCGATCGAGTGGCGGCCGACCAACAAGGTCTATCGGCGCAAGCTGCGCTGGGAGCGTTTCGACCAGTTGATGCGGGAGAGCGGAAGCCCGGTCTAGCGCGGCGTAACTTTGCCAATTCTGGCGAACGTGCGCGCCGTCACGTCCGACCGTGCCCAATGGCAGGGGTGTGCAGGCGCCAACTCTCGCAACGATGCGGGGTTGGCCGTCTTCCACAGGGGTTGGGTAAATGCTTCTTCGTTCGTCTGCTGCGCCGCGCCTGCGCGCGCTGCCGTTGCTGGTTTCCTTGCTGCTCGCCGCACCGCTCACCCAGGCGCAGACCGCGCCGCCGCAGGACGTGGCCTACCCCGGCACGCTGTCGCTGACCATCGATGCCACCGACCTGAGCCACCGCGTGTTCCGCGCCAGCCAGCAGATCCCGGTGCAACCCGGTCCGCTGACGCTGCTGTACCCGCAGTGGATTCCCGGCAACCACTCGCCCAGCGGCCCGGTCAATCGCGTCGCCGGCCTGAAGTTCAGCGGCAACGGCCAGCCCATCGCGTGGCGTCGCGATCCGCTCGATGTCTACGCCTTCAAGCTGGTCGTGCCCGAAGGCGTCAGCACGCTGGAGGTCAGCTTCGACGTGCTGACGCCGACCGCCGGCGAGCAGGGTCGCATCACCATGACCCAGGACATGCTCAACCTGCAGTGGAACCAGGTCGCGCTGTACCCGGCCGGCCACTACGCGCGGCAGATCCAGATTGCGCCGGCATTGAAGCTGCCCAGCGGCTGGCAGGCTGGCACGGCGCTGGAGGTGGCCTCGAAGGAGGGCGACACGCTGCGCTACAAGCCGGTACCGTTCGACACGCTGCTCGATTCGCCGGTCTACGCCGGCCGCTACTTCAAGCAGGTCGATCTCGACCCCGGCGCGAAGGTGCCGGTGCGGCTGAACATTGTCGCCGATGATCCGAAGTACCTGGAGGCCAAGCCCGAGCAGATCGACGCCCACCGCAAGCTCGTCGACCAGGCCTACAAGCTTTACGGCGCGCGCCACTACGATCACTACGACTTCCTGTTCTCGCTGTCGGACCAGATGGGCGGCAACGGTCTGGAGCACCAGCGCTCCAGCGAAAATGGTGTTGGCCCGGAGTACTTCACCGAGTGGGGCAAGAACGCGGCCGACCGCGACCTGCTGCCGCACGAGTTCACCCATTCGTGGAACGGCAAGTACCGTCGTCCGGCCGACCTGGCCACGCCCAACTTCAACGTGCCGATGAGCGACACGCTGCTGTGGGTGTACGAGGGGCAGACGCAGTACTGGGGTTATGTGCTGGCGGCGCGCTCGGGCCTGTGGAGCGTAGAGCAGGCCCGCGATGCGCTGGCACTGGTCGCCTCCACCTACAGCAGCGACCGCCCCGGCTTTGCCTGGCGCAACGTGCAGGACACGACGCTCGATCCGATCATCAACTCGCGCAAGCCACAGGCGTACCGCAGCTGGCAGATGAGCGAGGACTACTACAGCGCCGGGCAGCTGATCTGGTTGGCGGTCGACAGCAAGCTGCGCGATCTCAGTGGCGGCAAGCGCTCGCTCGACGATTTCGCCAAGGCGTTCTTCGGCGTCAGGGACGGCGACTGGGACGTCAATACCTATGACTTCGATGAGGTCGCGCGCACGCTCAACGGTGTGGCCGCTTACGACTGGGCGAGTTTCCTGCGCGAGCGCGTCGACGCCAATGCCGCGCCGCTCGACGGTCTGGCCGCCAGTGGCTGGAAACTGGTCTACACCGACACGCCCAGCGAGTACCACAAGGCCATCGAGGGCGATCGCAAGTCGGCCGACTTCAGTGCGTCGCTCGGCATGTCGGTGTCGAACAAGGATGCGACGGTGAGCGGCGTTCGCTGGGACGGCCCGGCGTTCGACGCCGGCATCGCGCCCGGTGCCACGCTGCTGGCGGTCAACGGTTACGCGTTCGAGAACGACCGGCTCAAGGATGCGATCAAGGCCAACCGCGATGGTTCAAAGCCGATCGAGCTGGTGGTCAAGCACGGCGAGGTGGTGCGGACGGTGCGTCTGGATTACCGCGAGGGCCTGAAGTATCCCCACCTGGAGCGCATCGCCGGGACCCAGGATCGGCTGTCGAAGATTCTCGCGCCGAAGTAACTCGCTTTGCTGCATTTGAAGCGTCAAGCCGCCGGGGCTTGATGCTTCCGACTGGCGTCGTCCGCCGGGCCGGCAATTCGTTGCATGGTCTTCGGCGGCCCTCACCCCAACCCCTCTCCCGCAAGCGGGAGAGGGGCTAAAGAAAACCGTCAT